>JAZRVP010000235.1:0-26531 GCA_045599245.1 Myxococcota bacterium | reverse complement strand
CGGCACGGCCTTTCAGATTCGCAATCTTGTACTGTGTCTTGACACTTTTAACGATCAAATCATCGCGTTCCAGAATGATGTTGATCATCTTCTGTACGTTTTCACAGTCACCATCGAAAAATACGGTCATCATGATGTCATCAATCAGCCGTAAATCAGCCCAAATGGCCTGACAAAACTCTTTTGTAAACCGCTTTCTCTTTCTTTTCATCGTGCATGCCCTCCCTGGTTCAAGCCCGCATTCTATCGCTCGCCCAATAATGGCGAGTCAATAGTGAATGTTTTGATGAAAAGACGAAGGGAGCTTCTGAATAATATGTTTATTTAAGGCAAAAATTGAAGAGAGCCCAGTGAGCAAATGAAATGAACGAGTTGGAGAGCCGACAGGCTCGGGAAACGAAGTGCATTTCATATTGCGAACTGAGGACAGGGGCAAAGCCCCAGAAAAACAAACAATTAACTTTTATTCAGAAGTTCCCTAAGGAAAAAATATGAAAAAGATGGCGTTTCTGATTTTGAAATCGTTGTGATATAAGGGTCTTTGTGTGTTGGGACTGACATAAAGTCGAGCCGTATTGCGCGAAAGCGCGATAGGCGAGCAGAGACGCGCAAGCATGCGCGTCTCTCGCATGGCGTATTGGCCGTTGGACAATAGCCATGCCCAAAATAAGGAGCAGAGATGATGAGAAATTCGCTTTGGGGAATGCTGGTATTATTGTCTTTTGCTTTGGGGAATGCGGCGTGTTCTGAAGAGGCGGGGGAACAGGTTTCTCAGACGGATGTCAACTGTCCGTCGTCATGCAAAGCCGGTTGTGACAAATCGGGTAACTGTCTGGATAAAGTTGAAGTCGATGTTCCTGATGATGATTGTCGAAATGAGGATTCATGTGAAACACCCATTGTGACGTGTCCAGAGACGTGTTCCAATGGCTGCAACAGCGACGGAACGTGCCGCGATGAAATGACGTGTCCAGAGACGTGTTCCAATGGCTGCAACAGCGACGGAACGTGTCTCGACAAACTGACGTGTCCGGAGACGTGTTCCAATGGCTGCAACAGCGACGGAACGTGTCTCGACAAACTGACGTGTCCGGAGGCGTGTCCGGATACCTGTGATTCCAGAGGGTATTGTCCGTGTCCTGACACTTGTGAAACGAATATTTGTGACAAAGAGGGCGTTTGTCAGTGTCCTTCGCAGTGCGCCGGCAAATGCAATGAAAATGGTGTGTGTCCAGTCATGTGCGGCAGTGAAGTCTTGAAAAAGATTTATTTTGCCAACGCAGAACTCGATATTCTTGTTCCTGGCAGCAAAAAGCGAACGTCCACAACGACTCAGGTTTATGTTGAAACGGATGAGAAGACTTATAAACTGAGTGAAGCACCGTGTAAAAACGATATCGTGATTGAGTCGACGAAGCCGTCCGTCATGGCGGTTGTAATTGATAGCAATGGGGCTGCAAAGTTTTCATCGGTTGGCGTTGGGCAGGCGGAGGCCAAAGCGATACACACGGGCAGCGATATATCGGGAAGCATAAAGATTAATGTGCTCAACCTTAGTCGATTGACGGGAAGTATTGTTCATCAGAATACGACCGATGAAGGCAAAGTGTATTCACATTGGTATCGAGGGCCGGTTGGCTTGTCAGACAATTATGATGTCGGTGATACGACGGACAAAATTGCCAATCAGGGAGATCAGACGACGGCGCATGGATTTGATTTTTATGATGGGACATCGTTGTATTTTAGCAAGGCACCGGCTGCAAAGACTGCATTTCAGACAACAAAAGGGAATTATCGATATAACAGAACAAAACTCATTATTTACAGAACGGAAAGAGAGAATAAAGATGATATTGCAGTGACGGTTAAGGATAAAATGATATTAGATATGGCAGGTCATGGTCAGAATTTAACCATTGAACATTCTGATGGCAAAGATTATGTCTGGATTTCAAATTACGGGTCCGTACCTGATAAATCTGATAAATTAGATTATACAGACGGTTATAAAAATTCACAGACGATTTCGCGTATTGCATTTAAACCTGGTACAAAGGCCGTTGAAGCCGGTTCGGACCAATATGAGAATTACTATTATTCAGACAAAAACGACAGTTCGAATTATTACTATAATTTAGAGCCGATGCTCGACCTCAAAAATAACAAATTTGGGTTCAGAGCAACGAGCAATAAGGATAAAGACAATGGAAAAGTCTATTTTCAGGTGTTTAATTATGAGAGTGTCAGGGCACTTCCAATAGAAGAAAAAGACTTGAAACGAAATATCACGTTGTTTGAAAACGGAGTGATAAAGACGGGACAAAAATTAAAAGCTAATGTACGTGATGTCGGGGTTTTGACGCCGCAATTTCAGTTTGCTTTAGAGAGTGAAAACAATGCTCATACGGCAGAATCGACACCTTATCCGCTTCAGGGAATAGAATTTGCCAATGGTCTCATCTATATGGTTGGAGGGGATGCACAGGCCGAACCTGTTTCCGAAAAAAATAATAAATATAGTCGAGGCTCTAAAATATATGTTAAAGTTTACACATCATCGGGTGATCATATTGATACATATTATTTAAAAACAAATAAAGAGCTCAGTAATCAATCAATTTACAGTCCTGAGCTCAATGTTATTATTGATGATGTGGTTTCCGGTTATAAAAATATAGGATATTTCGAGCCCGAGGGGATTCATGTGAAGAATGGACGAGCCTATATCGAGGTTTCTGTAAAGGTTTGCAAGAGCCGAACGAGTGAAAGTGACTGCCGATATCGGCATTATGTGTGGCAATATAATCTGGTGGTGTGATGCGTCGTATTGCGCTGTAATAGACGCAGAGACATGGCGTATTGTTCAATAGCCATGTCACAAAAAAAGCGTCGTATTGCGCAGCAATAGACGCGTCAGCGAGGCGTATTGGCCAGAGGCCAATAGCCTTGCCCCCCCCCATAAAAATTAATCTTCGTTGAGCTTATGACCGCCGTGTTCAAGGAGGTATGCATCGATATCGGAGTCTTTGTCATAGAAGAAGTCGAGTGCAAAGCAGGGTTTTCCGTTGTCGCCTTCGGCGGAAATGAAATTATCGACCATGCCCATGACAATCTTTGCGGTTGTTGCATCGCTGTTTTCGAGCGAAAAAGGTTCGCCGGAATCGCGGAAATAAAGGCGAACGCCGCGAGACATGAGGACGACTTCGATAGAAATTTCGCCCACTTTGTCGCCAAAAGCATTTGAAATGCGTTCGGTGAGAAGCTCTTCAGTTGCGTGGCTGATGCGTTGAACTTTGGCTGGCGAAAGTCCAAGATTTGTCACGAGAGTTTCGAGGAAATTCACGACGGGAACGATCATGTATTCGGCCGAACGAATTGTCAGGCAGCCGGCATGAATACCCTGCATCAGGTCTTTGGAAATGACTTCTGCCCGGACCCGGTTGAGCATGCTGTCGCGCAAACCGTTCAAGTCGAGTTTGCCAAGTGCATTTTTGGGGAATGCGTCAAAGACAAAGAAATGTTCGGGAAGCATGTGATGCGGAATTTTTTTGCTCAGCTCATTTCGAAGCACATTTTCGTCCATTTTGTAGCCGGAGTTGAGAATAATGCAGGCTTCGACGGAACTTCCCGTTTCTGTATTTGGGGCACCGATGACCTTGACATTGGCGATCATCGGGAAATTGAGAATGACATTTTCGATATAGGCGGGGAGTATCCATTCATTATTTTTAACGATAATGTCGGAAATTCTTCCCATATAGAAAAGCTTTCCATCCTTGATGTATCCGAGGTCACCGGTATGAAGCCACCCGGAAACGTCGATGGGGGAGTTGTCGTTATCTTTGGGATAATAACCGTTCATGAGTGCGGGACTGTTGACGACGATTTCACCGATTTCGCCGTCTGGTACCACGCCTTTTTCGGGATAAAAGATGGCGATATGGGTATCATCGATGGCTTTTCCGGTCGAATCAGCGCGAGAATGAACGTCATCGGAGACATCAGGAACAGAAACGTAGGCACATGTTTCGGCGAGTCCGTAGCCGTTGAGGATTTTGGCATTGCCAAAAGCGAGTTCCATGTTGAGAAGTTGTTTTGGGGTGGCGAATCCGCCGTCGATGCAGCAGACGCGAATCTGGCGAACAATTTTCTGGGTCAGTCCCGGATGTTCGAGCAAATTCTGCATGGCTGTTGCAGTTCCGATAAGTGCATTCACGTTATTTTGTGAGATGCACTGGATAATGTCTTTTGGTGCTTCGGTTTCGGAAATGGCGAGTGTTCTGGCACTCAGGAGGCATTGAAGAGAGAGGGTAAGGCCGAAGCTGGAGGAGAGGGCAAGGGTCTGGCAGAAGCAGTCGGCCTGGAGGGATTCAATTCTTTTGGACAACGAAAGCGCGGCATGACAGAGGGCATTTTGGCTGAGCATGACGGCTTTTTGAGGGCCGGTAGTTCCTGCGGAAAAGACGATGACGGATGTGTCATTCGGATTGGCCGAAGCGGCAATTCTGCGGACGGGTTCGAGTTCGGCGTCAGTTACTGGACGCATATTGACGCGATCGATGCAGCACGTGCAGTTGTCACTCAGGTTAAGCGTTTGAGCCAGTTTGAGGGCAGAATTTGAGGCGAATGCTTTTCCATAGAGGATGAATTTGGCATCGGTCATTTTGAGGAAATCAAGCATATTCCAGGACTTAAGATTTCCATCGAGCAGAACGGCAACAGCGCCGGCTTTGACAATGCCGAAAAAAGCGATGAACCACTGTGTGCTGTTGGCGGCACGAAGGGCAACATGATCACCGGGTTTAACGCCCTGAGCAATGAGTCTGACGGCAAAAATGTCTGACAAATTGTTCAGATCATAAAATGAAAGCGATAACGTTCTCCAGACAATGGCCAGAAAAGACGAAAACTCGACAGCATTTTTTTTCAGCACTTCTGCGAATGTCATTTTGGATTTTTCCATAATTAGCCAAAACTCCTTTGTTTTTTGATGCACAAACTTCCATAAAAAAAGCACCCAAAATATCAGAAAATACCTGAGAGCCAATTTTTATCAATTCAAAAGGCGCATGCAGGAGAAAAAGTTGTTACATCCCAGCGGGGATTGTTCACAAATCTTCTGAAAGGTGAGGCTGGTTCGGGAAACGAAGTTCATTTCATATTTCGAACTGAGGACAGGGGCAGAGCCACAGCGAGGTTCGGGGCAGAGCCCCGGATGAACAGTAACGAAAAAGTTGTTACCAGGGTGCGTCTTGTATTGGAGAGGGAGATTAGTTAATATGCGCGGCGGTGAATTGCATGGGTAGAAATTACGTCATTGATGCAGCATGTTTAACAAATTCAAAACACTCAGCGGTAAGATAATCGTAATATGCGCGGTAAACTGTATTATACTCGTTGTCCTGGCATTTGTTATCGTATCGCAGTCACTATTAAAGCTTGAAAAAGAGGCTGTTTCCAGGCGCCTTCAGACGGGGATTCATTTTCTGGATTGTCAGTTTGACGACTGTCAGCCGGGCGTTTGGCATATCAAAGACGGCAGCCTGTACCGTGGTGACCTTCTGATCGGGGATGGCACTCTGGAACATGCGAATATGAAGCCGTTCATGGATGCCACTCAGAAGTCAAAAATATTCTACTATACGGCCATCAAAACATCGGATGATGGCCTGAAATGGAATAATGTGACGAATGATATGGACGGCCATTATCTCCGTGTTGCAGGCAGTACCAGGGATGCAAACGGTGACCCCCTTGTCGGAACCTATCTGGTTAAAACAATATCCGATGAAATCGACCGGAAGGGGAAATTCTATGGCCTGGCAAACGTCGGTGTCGGGGCAAAATATTACTCATATTACAAGGCACTTTTTAACGATAATAACGAAATTGTCGGGTTTATTGTCGCCGGTCTGAGCAGTCGGGAAGTCCGGCATCAGGCGTTAAGTGCCGGACGGAATATTCTCATTATTTTGGTCATACTCCTCATTCTCAGTGGCGGCATCATCTACCTGTTTACTCGCTACTACGCGAATCGAGTCGTCGTACTCAAGAATTACCTCGCCCGGGTCGGAAATGCAGATTTTCCCGATGAAAAACTCAATGTCGTCAAAGATGATCTCGGGTCTGTTGCCGGATGCGTCAATGAAGTGTCCTGCTTTTTGAAGAACCATGCACAGCTCAAAACGGAACTGTCACTTGCGGCCGATATTCAGGCACACATGCTTCCGTGTATTTTTCCGCCGTTTCCCGAGGCAGAAGAGTTTGAGCTGTATGCCACGATGACTCCGGCTAAAGAAGTCGGGGGCGATTTTTACGATTTTTATCGCCTTGATGATCAGCGTCTTGCCGTCGTCATCGCCGACGTTTCGGGCAAAGGCATTCCAGCCGCCATGGTTATGGTGATTGCCAAAACCCTGATTAAAAATCACCTAACTTATGGCTTTGAACCGGCCGAAGCCTTTACCGCCGTCAATAAAATTTTGTGTGAAGGCAATGAGAATGACATGTTCGTCACGGCGTGGGCAGGCATCCTAGATACCGAAACAGGCTGCCTGACTTATGTCAATGCCGGCCATAATCCTCCCGTTATCACTCATTCTGACGGAAAAAGTGAGTTCCTGCGTTCACGCCCGGGACTCGTTCTGGCCGGCATGGAGGGTATCCGTTACCATCAAAACAGAATGATGATTGAACCCGGCGATCGATTATTCCTCTATACCGATGGCCTCACCGAAGCCATCAACGACAAACAAGAACTTTTCGGTGAAACAAGACTTATTAACTACCTGACAGAACATCGTTCATTGAACGTTTCTGAACTGCTCCACGGGGTCAAATCCGATATCGATGCTTTCTGCAAAGATATGGAACAGTTCGACGACATGACAATGCTCGTTTTGGATTTTTGCAAGAGATACAAGAACATGGACATGATTGAAAAACTATTCCCGGCTGAAGAAGCTTCCTTTGATGACGCAAACGCCTTCCTTGAAGAAGAACTCACCAAACTTGGCTGTTCTCACAAGAGCCTCATGCAGCTTGCTCTTGCCTTTGAGGAAGTTTTTATCAATGTCGTTCACTACGCCTATCCCCATCAGAAAGGTCACATTCGCATTGCGATTGAACCGCAGCAGGATCGCGTGAGTGTTCATATCATCGATAATGGCACACCGTTTAATCCGCTCGAAGCGCAGGAGCCGGATATCACAATGACCGCAGAAGAACGTTCCATCGGCGGCCTCGGGATTCTTTTGGCTAAAAAAACCGTCGATGAAGTCTCCTATGAATACCGCAATGGACAGAATATCCTTCACATTTTGAAAACCATCAAATCGTGATGCCCTCATTTGGGTAATCGTCAACCGTTTCACTAGAGAAGGTCTGAACAAAACGATATTTTTAGGCTGTAATTGCCGAGAGCCCAGTGAGCAAATGAAATGTTACCTTAAATTCCCCCTCACCATAATGGAGTGGGGGAACGTCACGTAGTGACAAAGGTGTGAGGCTGGCTCGGGAAACGAAGTTCATTTCATATTGCGAACTGAGGAAAGGGCAAAGCCCCAAAAAACATCTTTAATCAGAGTTTCCCTAGGCGTTCTGAATTACTCCGGCCATGCAATTAATGAATTTGTTCAAAATAAACACGGTAGGAACAAAGATTTCGTTCATCTGCCTGATTGACTGCCTGATACTGGTCGTATTGATAATCTATTTCGTGACGCAGGCCATGATTGCGCTCGAGGGAAGCATTATCTCGGAACAGCTCGAGACCGATATCCAGCTCTTGGACAGTCTCTTTGAGGGCGATGAGAGTGAGCCCTGGAGCCTTCGTGACGGCGTTTTGTATCGGGGGGAACATCCCATCGGAGACGGAAAGCTTGAGAATGCCGACCAGCGGCCGATGAAGGAACTCATTGAACGAACCGGTACTTATGGCAGCGTCGGCATTCGTGTATCCGATGAAATGGCAGACGGTTTCGGTCACTATATGTACGTCTCAACAACGCCTGTTAAAAATAAAGAAAACAATATCATCGGCAAATTTATCGACCGGGATATCGCAAATTCTCTCGATAAAACTGGGACTTATTCCAGCGACGGCTATTTCAAAAATGCTTACGTCTATTCTCACTATCGCCTCATTTATAATGAACAGGGTGAAAATATCGGCTTTATCTGTGTCGGAAGAGACATCAGAGAAGTGCGCGCCATCGCAACCGAAGCAGGTAATACCATTCTCATCCTTCTCGGCATCCTCGCCCTTCTCTCCGTTATCGGCATCAGCATCGTTTCAAATCAATGGACCCAGGGCATTTCAAAGATAAAATCTTTCCTCGGCCGCATCAGCAGCGGTGACTATCCCGAAGAAAAACTTATTCTCAACAGCCGGGACGAAATCGGTCTCATCGCAAACAGCATCAACGACATGATCAGTTCGCTCAAAAATACCAAACGAATCGATCTCGAACTGGCTCTTGCGTCCGATATTCAGGCTCACATGCTGCCCTGTATTTTCCCCGCTTTTCCCGAGGCAACCGAGTTTGATGTCTTCGCCTCAATGGCTCCGGCAAAAGAAGTCGGCGGCGATTTCTACGATTTCTTCATGCTCGATGACAAACATATCGCCGTCGTGATCGCCGATGTCTCCGGCAAAGGCATCCCGTCCGCCCTCGTTATGGTCATCGCCAAAACCCTTATCAAAAATCATATTCTGTACGGCCTCGATCCCGGTGAAGCTTTCACTTCGGTCAATAAAATGCTCTGTGAAGGCAATGACAACTGCATGTTCGTTACCTCCTGGCTCGGCGTTCTCGATACCGAAACCGGTGTGCTCTCGTATGTCAATGCCGGACATAATCCGCCGCTCGTCCTTCGTGACAACGCTTCGTTTGAGTACCTGCATTCGCGTCCCGGCTTCGTCCTGGCAGGCATGGAAGGCATTCGCTACAAAATGAACGAAATGCAGCTCTCTCCCAATGACCGCCTGTTTCTTTATACCGACGGCGTGACAGAAGCCGTCAATCCTGCCCAGGATGCTTATGGTGAGGCCCGGCTGCAGGCATTTCTCAATGCACATAAGGATGAACCGGCTCCCGCACTTCTGAAAAATCTTAAACTCGATATCGACAGCTTTAAAGGTGAGGCCGAACAGTTCGACGACATCACTATGCTCATGCTCGATTTCAAAAAATATTTCGTTCATAACGGCATCATCGAAAAATTGTTCCCCGCCGATATCGCTGAACTCGAAACGGTTACGGCCTATCTCGAAGAAGAACTCGAAAAAATCGACTGCCCGTCGAAAATCGTCATTCAGCTTTCCATGGTCCTGGAGGAAATATTCGTCAACATTGCCCATTATGCCTATCCGGGAATTCGTGGCATCGTTCGTATCGCAACCTACAGGGAAAATGACGGTATCGTGATTCGCTTCACGGACACCGGTATTCCGTTCAATCCTCTGGATGTGGCCGATCCTGACATTAAATCGGCACCGGAGGAACGCGATCTGGGCGGCCTTGGCATCTACCTCATCAAAAAAACAACCGACGACGTTCAGTACGAATACAAAAACGGACAGAACATCTTAAAGGTTTACAAAAAACTACACGCATAACAACAAGACACATGGTATTGTAGCCAGTGGCTTGTATTCATTCAGTCGCACTTAGCCAAAATTCATGGAGAATTAACATGCAAATTATTAGTTTCCGCGATGTATCAACGCTCAACTTTGCCCTCACAGGCCGTCTCGATACTTCAACCGCTCCACAGCTCGATGAAGTTCTTAAAACTTCTCTTGGTGACAGCATTCTGGAAATCAATTTCGATTTCGCAAAACTCGATTATATCTCATCCGCAGGCCTGCGCGTCCTTCTTTCCGCTCAGAAAACAATGAACAAACGCAAAGGAAAAATGGTCATTCGAAACGTCAATGAAACGATTCGCGAAGTCTTCGATATCACCGGCTTTTCCGATATTCTGACGATCGAAGACGCTCCATCCGCTTAATTATGCGGGCATGGCTATTGGCTTCGCCAATACGCCATGCAGGCTCGCCTATTGCGCTTCGCGCAATACAGCTCGCCATTTATTTTTCTATCTTTTCCAGCTTCGCATTGAGCTTCTTATAGATGTTTTCAACAAACCACGGCTCTGTCGAGGCTTCGCATGCTTCTTCAAATGAAAACCACCTCACAGCGCTGTTTTCGGCTTCACAGATGCTCAGCTTCTCGTTTTCATTGGCTTCAAGCAGATAAGTAACATTCAAATGAAGATGACTCGAGACATATATCCCTTTTCGTATATGTCCCTCAACCGTCAGAACTTCGAGTGAATAAATATCCGGCGATACCAGCTTGACATGAGAGAGCCCCGTCTCTTCACAGGCTTCACGAATGGCTACAGCCCGCAAATCTCTTTCTCCATCCGCATGACCTCCCGTCCAGGACCACGAACGATATATATTGTGATAAACCATCAGAACTTTGTCCCGATTCGGGTTCACAATCCACGATGAAGCTGTCATGTGGGCGAGTTCGTTGTTGCGAACAAATGCATCCTCATGGTTTGTGATGAATTCAAGGATGAGACGACGATCGCGCTCTTCTTGCTCATTCCATGCGATATATCGGGCAATTTCGTCTTCGGGCTTGGTCATGATTCGTGGCCGTGTGCTTATTTCTTTCGATCCAAAAGATAGAGTTTAGGGGCAATGGCGCCGCGTCCGGCAACGTATGGTGAACCTTCAAATTCAATTTTCAGCCGACCGTATCGCCGGTCACTCGGATCATAATCTATGCTGAAACCCGCTCCGTAAGTGATTTTTCCGTCTCTTTCCAGTCTCTCTAAATACTCTTTTGTTTTGGTGAGCATATAGGCTTTTGCAGGAACCTGATACAGCCTGGTTTCATCGAGTGAGCCAATATATTCTTTTTCATCCCCCTCGATTTTCATTTCAAAATTGCCTTTTTCATCAATTTTTATCCATGCTTTGCCGAGGTTGTAATCATAACCATATTTTTCTTCGGCAATGCTGAAGGCTTTGTCTGTGGTCTCAAATTCTCCGACAAATTCTTCTTCAACCCACCATAATTTGCCTTCAAAATTGACTTCGGCTCCGACATTGGCTGTGTTGCCTGTTCCAGGGACAAGTTTGACCTTTTTGCCATGAACATATCCGGTGATTTCAGGATGCGGTTCGCCAATATTCTGATGCATTTTGCGGTTAAAATTCGGAATATATGATGTCAAATAGGTATAAATGGTGTTGAAGCCGTCATAACGAAGGTCCGGAAGCTGCTGCCGGCTGGAAACAACGAACTGAACATCTTCGTAATTCATGATTAGCCAGGTCGTCGATGTGTCTTTTTCCCAGTCAGGGCGCAAGGGGGCACCTACCCAGGTCAGAGGACCGGGTTTCGTTCCATACGTGTCAAGTTTGTGCAGAAATTCATCAATCTGTTTGGCGTTTGGCGCGGCGTATTGACCCTGTGGATAGATTTTAGCCTCTTCATCGCCTTTGCTTTGTTCGGTGACTTCAATGACGGTTCTGCCTTTGATTTCAGCAACAACGGAGAGAAAATCTCCGTCAAGGCTTTCATAACGATACTCACAACGCGTCAGCTTTTTGCCGTTTGCATCCTGAATATTGGAACTTAGGCGTCCGACAATCGGCGGTTCGTGCATATAGCCTCCTTGAAGATTCGAGCCGGATCCCGGCCTTTCCGGAGTTTGTTCGGCGGTTTGGGGTGTTTGTGTTTCACTTGTATCGGATACCGTCTGGACGGGTTCTGTTTTATTGCATCCGACCAAAAACGGTATGCTGAAAAGAAGCAGTGACCAGAGTTTCATTACTGTTCTCCATCGCTCTTTTTGACAAATGGCAGGGAGACGTCTGCGAGCGTTTCCTCTTTGATGGCTTTTGTCCAGGTTTCATAACCGGATTTAATCCACTTTTGCATACAGTGGTTGCACGACTCATGAAGGATGCCACGGCGACAGTATTCGCTGCTGAGCTGTTGATACAGCGGAACGAGAATGCCCGTATATAAAACCATTTTGTCTTCGGTTTCCGTAAACGCCTGTTGAATAAGCTTTTCTCTGTCTTTGCAGCTTTCTTTATCGAGTCTCCAGGCGTCCAGAACTGTCATTTGCCACGGCTGAATCTTGCTGGCATCAAGCAGTTCAAGCGCAGTGAACATGTGTTTCTTTCGCCGCTCGTTTTGGTCATACGGCAAATAGATGATGGTCCATGCCAGTCCGACGGCCAGTTCCGGGGAGTTGTGACTTTCCAGCCATTCATTGGCTAAAGAACTGTCAAACTTTTTCTGATCGGCAAAGGGAAGACGAATCGTTTCTCGGATGAATTCAAGACGAGAGGCATCGGGGACTTTTTTGACCAGTGTGTCAAAGTCTTCCAATATTTCAAGCATGAGGCGCTGATAGGTATCCGTATCGGACTGCGTTTCTTTATTTTGAGACAGTTTCAGGATGATTTGCATCTTTAGACGCAGATAGTTTGGATGCCCATGAAGCTTCTTGTCGGCCTGCAAAAGTGATGCGTATGCGGCTGTATAATCTTTGGTCTGTAATGCTTCTAATGCTTTTAAAATATTGGGATCAGCCCGAAGGGCTGCATCTTCTGAAAGAACAAATTTTTCGTCGTACTGGAATGGGGAAACGGGAATATCCTCTTCATCCATGTCTTCGATCACGATGGTTGTCGATTGTGTTTCGGGCTCTTTATTACTGGTGTTTGAAAAAATAATGGCGAGTATCGCGATCAAAATGACGACACCGGCGCCGATGGCGATGAGAACTTTTGTGTTCAGGTGGATATTGCCGGTATTGACTGAAAAGGCATTAGGTGTGGACGGCACAGGTGTTTTACCGATGTCGTCAGTTTCACAGGCAGGGGCATTTTTAGAAGCATTTGTCAGAGATATGCCCTCAAGATCCTGAATAATTTCATTCGCCGATGAATAACGTTCATCACGGTCTTTTGCGAGGCATTTCTGAATGATGGGATCGAGCTGTTCGGCATATTCGATTTGTTCAGGAACGAGATGAGGTGGATCGAGACACACCTGCATGTGCAGGAGTTTTATGATGGACTCGCTTCTAAAGGGAACATTTCCCGTGAGCATTTCATAGAAGACGATGCCGGCGGAATAAAGGTCAACACGGTGATCAATGGGATCGCCATTGGCTTGTTCCGGGGCGATATATTCCGGAGAGCCGTAGAGAAATCCGGCTTTTGTTTTGAAATTCTCGGATTCGTCATCCTTGGGAAGTGCGGAGTCGTCATTTTGATGGGCAATGCCAAAATCGAGAAGTTTAACGAAGAGATTGGTTCCTTCTTTCTCGATGAGTGCGATGTTTTCTGATTTGATGTCGCGATGAACGATGCCTTTTTCGTGAACGCATTGCAGACAGCTCAAAAGCTGCATCATGATGAAGATGGCATCTTTGAGAGGAATTGGTCCGTTGTTCTGTATGTATTTTTGAAGCGTCTGACCGTCGAGGTATTCCATGACGAGATAAAAATCATTGTTTTCGTCGACGGCAAAATCGGTAACAGCGCAAATATTGGCATGATCGATGGCTGCTGCTGACTGCGCTTCACGTTTGAAGCGTTCGATCATTTCAGGACTGGTTCCAACCGTTTGATGCATAAATTTGATGGCCACAATTTTGTGCATCAAGATGTGTTCTGCCTTAAAAACCTCTCCCATGGCTCCACCGCCGATGGTTTCTATAAGGCGATATTTGTCGGATAAGGTATCTCCTGGTTGATACGTCATGATAGGTCCGGATGAGTTCGCAAAATGATAAAAACTAAAAAACCATTGGAATTCCGGTATGATGAACTTGCTGAAACGTTCACATACAGGCTGACCCAATGGCGGAGGTGATAGATAAAGCAGAATCGTTGGAATTGCTAGTAATTTCGACAGTTTTGCATCAGTCAATTACTATTCAGTCGGAATAATTTGCAATTTGTCCGTGCATGAACGCAAAAATGTTCGAAACGCGCCGAAGGCGCGCGATCCCCGACTGTGGTATGTTACTACTCACCGGGGCTCTGCCCCGAACCCCGCTGGGGCTTTGCCCCTGTCCTCAGTTCGCAATATGAAATGAATTTCGTTTCCCGAGCCTGTCGGCTCTCCAACTGTGGTATCCCCGATTTAGTTGACTATTGTTATTTACTTTAACGCCTTCTGATAATCAATTAGGTCTTCCTGTGGAGTTCTGTATCCAGGGTTAGCCTGAAGTAGATGCACTGACGAACTGATTTGCTACGCACTGTCCGCCCATGGTCAGAGCCATGACGCCTTTTGCGGTGTGGAGGCGGTTTTCGGCTTCATCGTAAACGATGGAGTGCGGGCCGTCGATGATTTCGTTTTCGACTTCGTTGTTGCGGTCGGCCGGAAGAACGATATGCACAACACGCAGATTCCTAAGAGTCTGATTCCATACGAGAAAATCCGCAAAGCCAGAAACAAAAGGCAATACGTCCATTTTTATATGCATGACAAAGGCTTTAGAAATGTGCTGACGGATTTAAAACGCCATATCTGGCTATTCCAGCAATTTGACGGCATCATTACCCCCGATCCAACACTGGATATGAAACAATCGAGATGTTTGCAGCAAACGACTGTGTGGTTCAGACAAGCTGTGGGGTCATACTGCCAAAGACATGGCATTCCAGTCATTCCCAATATTCGATTCGGAACAGAAAAAACGTATGATTTCTGCTTTCTTGGAGTGCCCAGGCATTCCATCGTTGCCATAAGCACACAC
The DNA here is from genome assembly GCA_045599245.1 of Myxococcota bacterium. GTDB lineage: Bacteria > Myxococcota_A > Bradymonadia > UBA4248 > UBA4248 > UBA4248. The sequence goes on along the minus strand of JAZRVP010000235.1, from coordinate 11,717 downwards.
GGCTGCGTTGATACAAAAGAGAAAAAAGCGCATTTTCGTAAAGGATTAGAGCAATTACTTCGTGTTTTGGAGCCAGATGACATCTTGGTACATGGCTATATGCCACATGATGTCTTCGACGACTACCTGTCATTCGCGCGCTTTCATCGCTACCCCAGTGAGTTTGAAAAAAAACATCCTCTGGCAAAATTCATGGAGGTGGAATAATATGGGCGTGAGTTATAAAGGTGGTACGTTTACGTATCACAGTCTTGATGATAACCAAGCTGTACTCTTAAAAAAATTTTCTCATTTTCAGGACGGATATTTTGGTGAGCAGAATAATCGAAACGAAGCTGTTCGAAACTATACTTCCGATGATCCACTAAAAACTGGAAAAGAATTCTATGATACGGCCGCAAATGGAGGCAAGGAAGAACCTATTTATGATAAGAAAACTGGTAAAGTTATTGGGCGTAAAACTGAAATGAAGGACGGAACAATTATTGTATTCAGAGAAAAGTCATCCTCTGATGGTAGTCCAGTAATTGAAATCTTTATCAGTAAACGAGATGTTGATAAAAATGGCAAGTCAATCATTAAAGAACAGAAAATACATTTTGAAGACACAAAAGGAGAATAATATGAATTCGCAAAATCATTGTTTTAACGCAGAAACATTGTCAGTCTTTTCAAGTCTCATTGGTCAAAGAATGCATCTTTATCGTTGTGATCCATTCGAATTTTCCACGACTGTTTATGAAAATGTGGGATTTTCGATCGATGATAAATTTTACCTGTTGACGAATGATTTGGAAACAATGGATTACTTTGGTGATCATGAAGATGTTGCTGTATTGCGATTTGATTCTTGTGATGCCAAAGATATTCATTCATGTCTCGGTATTCCGGGAACTGATGAGCGTGTTGAACAAATCGATCATTATGTCGAGGATTCCATTCTACGCATCGACATTGTCAATGAAATCCAGCAGGTATTTTTAAATGGAATTCAAACGGATGAAATAAGATTCACACGCGGCGTTGTCTTTTACTTCAAGGACCGAGAAATAGCATTTGAAAAGTCCTGGGATTTATCAGAATTTATCATCATCACACAGGGAGAAAATCTGATAAGCAAATTTCAGTCTACAGAGAAATTTTGCGAACTATGGCACGCACCAGATAGCGGTATTTGCAAACGTGAAATTATCATATTAAAATAACGCCTGCGCGTATCGCAGATAGTGCAGGCATGGGCGGTGTATCGGCGAATGCCGATAGCCGCCCGGCGAAGCCGTATGCCGTCAGGCATAGGCGAAGCAATATCATAATAAATATTATGAATTTGGCTGATCTGGCTGATTTTGTTGATTTGTCTGATTTGGCTGATACGTTCGATGAAATACAAACTCGTGAATCCAGCGGTTGAGTGCCGGATTTTCCTGCATGGCTTTATATAATTCCATGCAGCTCGTGAGATTGTCGAGGACGACGCCATCGGTCGCATCATCGCATTCGGCACGGGCATTTTGTGCGTCGGAATGAGCCATTGCATTTTGATACTGCTCATTTTGCGCAACCTGTTCGGGGAGTTCCGAAATCTGCTTTTTGATGCGATCTTCGTCCGTCCATTCGATGCCGCCAAATAGCTCATGAAATTGTTTGAGAATTTCGGATAGCGAATCGAGTTCTTCGACGGGGACACCACGCGAAGTGCCGACGGGAATTGGATTGACCTCACCATCCGCATTTTCGAGGACAATACGCATCGTTTCGAGCGCAACAGCGCGATAGCTCTCCAAATCGACATCGTTGAGAAGCGCCAGAATTTCTTTATTATTATCGGGGCTGGGCAGCTTGCCGATGAGCAAATTGAGGTAAATACTCAGTTTTTCCCACTCAACAGATGAACACGGCATGATCGCCGCCAGGAAATTATAGGTGCGAACAAATGTTTTTGCCGCACTTTTGAACGCAATTTGTTCTTCCAGTTCGAGCGATTTATACACTTCGACCGCATCATCTAAATACGAATCGAGGCGCTCGCGAGGCGCGTTATTTAAATACATTTCGACGAAATCACTGACGTCATCCATCGTATAAATATCTACCGATTCCATCGTCGAAATGAGATCGTTGAGTTTATTGATATCGGTTTCGCCCGATAGAATTGTCGTTTTATAATAACGATCAAATGCCATTTTGATGATATCGGGATCATTCGCGAAATCGAGAATAAAGGTATCCACTTTGTTCGGCGCACAGCGATTGAGCCGCGAAAGCGTTTGCACTGCCGCAATGTCTGACAATTGCTTGTCGACATACATCGTGTGCAGTAGCGGTTCGTCAAATCCCGTCTGGAATTTGTTGGCGACGACCAGTATGCGATAATTATCTTTTTTAAACGTTTTTTCAATTTCGGCGGTCGCAAATCCGTTCAAATCGGCTTCGGTCTTTGGCTCGCCAGCGACATCGGTCGTTCCGGAAAACGCAATAATCGTCCGATACTGGCTGTTTCGCTCCTTGAGCAGACGATTGATCGCCGTCCAATATTCCACGGCGCGCTTGATGCTGCTCGCCACGACCATGGCTCGCGCCTGACCGCCCAGTTTGTTCGCCGTCTGCGTGTGGAAATGCTCGACGATCATTTTGGCTTTTTCCGCAATCGCATATTCATTTGTTTCGACGTAGCTGCGAAGAAGCGCTTGCGCCTTCTTTTTATCAAATTGAGGATTGTCCTGGCATGTTTGAACGAGTTTATAATAGCTTTTAACGGGCGTATAATAGCGAAGCACGTCGAGAATAAATCCCTCTTCGATCGCCTGTTTCATCGTGTAGACGTAGTGCGGGCGCGGGCTATTGCTTCGCAATACGCCCGACGCCAGTCGGCTATCGGCTTGCGCCAATACGCCGACTGCGCGCATGCTATCGGCTTCGCCGATACGCAGCGCCTCATCATGCGGCTGACACGAGCCATCCACTAGCGATTCGCGCTTACCAAACATTTCGAGCGTCTTATTTTTCGGCGTCGCCGTGAAGGCGAAATAACTCGCGTTCTTGACCATTCTACGGCCTTCGATGATCTGATTAATTTTGTTTTCTATATCATCTTCGACCTCCTCTGCCTGACCATCGTTCGAGAGCACCATATTCATTTTGGCCGCAAGACTGCCGTTTTGGCTCGAATGCGCTTCGTCGATGATAATTGCAAAACGACGGTCTTTGAGATTTGTCGATATGGTATCCAGAATAAATTGGAATTTATGGACGATCGTAATGATGATTTTTTTGCCCTCGCTGAGCAATTTTCGCAAATCCTCGGACGAATAGGCTGCCCCAACCGTCGATCTGACTTGCGTAAACTGGCGAATTGTATTGCGAATCTGCTTGTCGAGGTTTACGCGGGCGGTGACAATGATGATCGAATCGAAAATTGTATGATCCGAAGCGTCTTTGAGCTCGACGAGTTGATGGGCGAGCCACGCAATGGAATTCGATTTGCCCGAACCCGCGCTGTGTTGGATGAGATAACGCTGTCCGACACCATCGCGTTTGGCATCGGCGAGCAGTGCCTTGACGACTTGAAGCTGATGATAGCGAGGAAAGACCTGCTTGAAGTGCGTTTTTTTGGTTTCTTCGTCTTTTTCCTCGATGACTTGCGCGTAGTTCTCGATGATATTGCTCAGCTCGTCTTTGGTCAGGATTTCGCGCCATAGGTAATCGGTCTTGATGCCGAGCGGATTGGGCGGATTGCCGGCACCATCGTTGTAGCCCTTGTTGAAGGGCAGAAACCACGACCTGTCGCCATCGAGTTTGGTGCACATCATGATTTCGTTGTCGTCGACGGCGAAGTGCACCATGCAGCGTTTAAAGCAGAACAAGAGCTCCTTGGGCGAACGATCTTTTTTGTATTGATGCACGGCATCACTTGTATTTTGCTTGGTTATCGTATTTTTGAGCTCCATCGTGATGATGGGCAGGCCGTTCAAAAAAATACAAAGATCGAGCGCAAGCAGCGGATTGTCTTTGGAATACTTGAGTTGACGCGTGACACTGAATTGATTTGCCGCATAGAGTTCTGCGGCTTTGTCGTTGCCCGGTGTCGGACGCACGAAGAATAAATCGAAATGAAATTGATTGTAACGAAATCCCTCGCGAAGCAATTTAATGACGCCGTCTTTGGAAAGCGCGTTGCTCAATCGCTGCAGAAATTTGGCTTTTTCGAGTTTGTCGGTCAAAAGGTGTGCGCCTTCGAGCTTGTCGGGCTGCGTCATTTCCAGAAAGGTGAGCAACTGAAGTGCATCGACCGCATACTCGCGCAAATACTGGTCGTTCTTGCCTTCGAGATAACCGTTCAAATTGACAAGATTATCGACGATGAGCGTTTCAAACCCGTTTTCCTTAACATTCGTCGCCATCGCACACCTCCGCACTATTCACTTCGTCATCGGCTTCGATGACGTCTTCTTCGACTTCGTAATTAGGAATGACGACGTCGCGCACATCGATTTGTCCCGTCACCACGTCCGAAATCAAACGCGTGCGATACTCGGTGAGCAGCTCGATTTTGCGCTGTGTCTTCGACTTGAGCGCTTCGATTTGGGCGCATTTGGCGTCGAGGTAGGTGACAATGGCTTGTTGCTCAGAAAGTGGAGGAAGGGGAAGCATCGTTTCTTTTAATTTATCACCTGTAAAATGAGGAATGGTTGCTTTATTACACACGCAATCGATGTAACCTCGTTTTACAAGACTAAATAACCAATAATACAAATAAGTATTGTCTGAAGACTTTGAATTTCTAATAATGTGAATTGAATTTTGAACCATTAACTCATCGTGATGTTTATAAACACATGCACCACCGGCCCCGGCTCCACCCTCAACAACCAATAAATCATTATAACGAATTCGATATTTCAAAATCTCATCTTTTGAAAAATACATTACTTTGGGTTCTTTAATATTTATACTTTCAAAATGAACGTCTTTTGCACATAAATATGGTTTTAATATGCCATCTTTAGTTTTGGTGTTATTAAGCATTTTTCCCAAAAATGATTGATAAACGTGTCCAATGTTTGTCACCTCCCATCCCTTTGGAATCTCCCCAATCCAGCTGACACCGCTGTCTTTCATTTCGACATTGGGGTCGAGGCCTTTTGTCACGGCATCATTCACCACGACGAGCTTTCGTTCTTCCAGGAGTTTGATTTCGCGCTGGTAAGCGTGAATGAGCTTGTTGATGCGCGAGACCTTCCAATCGAGGTAGCGCACGATTTGGTCTTGCTCGGCACGTGGGGGGACGGGAATCTGTTGGTTTCCAACATAATCCCAATTTGTCCGAGGCATTTTAGTTCCGTAAGTTGATGTGTTAATAGTATGAATAAACGAAGGGGATAATAAGATATATTTTAAATAGTTATGGTTGAGATGTTCTGACTTTAAAACAAAGAACTCTGTTGAACAACACCCAGAGCAAACACACACATAAACTTTTGCTAAATATGGCCTTAATTTGTTAAATAAAATATCGCCTGGTTCTGTTTTGAAACTTGCTCCGTCAATTTGAATTGTTGAAGTATTGATGAGTTGGGCAGTATTGCTTTGTATATTTTCCATGCCAATATAATTTTCATTACTATCCGAGCGTTTTGTAGATAAGAAAGCACACTTGTTAAGCTTTCTCAACTCCCAACCCGACGGAATTTCTTCAATCCAACTCACACCGCTATCTGTCGTTTTCGGTTCGACCAGTTTATACCTTTCGTACCGTTTCATGGCTTAATCTCCCATGATTTCGTCGAGGAGGCCATTGGTTTCGCGTTCTACCTGTTGAATATCGGCGGAGATTTCGGCGAGTGTGCGAAGCTGAACGGGTTTGTAGAAGTATTTGGTGAAGCTGAGTTCGAAGCCGATTTTAATCGAATCGCGTTTAATCCAAACATCTGGCGCATAGGGGCGCACTTCATTTTCAATAAACGATTCGATGCCGCCTTCGTAATTGAAGGGAATTTGTTCGGTATCTTTGAGTTCCGGGGCGGATTCGTATTCGACGCAGGTCGTTGTTATATTTGATTTAGACTTGGCACGTATTTTTCCGGGGTGGTAATCGAGTTCTCTAAAAAGAGTCCGTAGAGTGGCTCGGGCTCGGTTGAAGCGTGTTGTTTGGTGACGACGGGGGCTGCATTTTCGTTGGTATAACCGATGGCGGCGCGGAGTTGTTTTTGTTTGGCGGCGGTCAGCTTGATACCGGATGAAAACGGCTTGAAGGCGGCTTCGAAATCGGCAAAGGTCGTATAGTCCGTCGATTTTTGTGCACATCGAGAGAGGGCTTCGGCGAGTGATGCGTCTTTAGTTTTGGATAAAACGGTTTGAATGGAATCGTCTGAAATGCGCACGGATTGTCTGAGCGGTCTGTGCACTTCGACCGTCCAATAACCGAATTCGTTATTGTTAAAGACTTTGCTGTATTCGGGATCGGCTTTGTCGAAAGCCATATATAAATCGAGAATTTGCGCACGAATTTCGGGGGTAATCTGGCAATTTTTTTCGCCGAGGTTCTTGCGAATTGGCGCTTTGAGCGAAGTTGCGTCGATGAGCTGGACTTTGCCTTTACGGCGATTTTCTTTTTTATTGGAGAGAATCCACAAATAGGTGCCAATACCAGTATTATAGAACATCTTTTCGGGCAGCGCGACGATGGCTTCGAGCAAATCCTGTTCGAGAATATATTGGCGCAGATTTGAGGGTCCCTGACCTGCTTTGCCTGTGAAAAGCGACGAACCGTTGTGGACTTCGATGATACGGCTGCCGAGTTCGGTGCCGGTTTTCATCTTACTGATATTGTTGGCCAAAAAAAGCATTTGCGGATCGCCGATATCGGGAACGAGCGAGAAATCGGTGTTGTGATAATTCACTATGAAGCGCGAGTCGGTAATTTCTTCTTTTTTGATATTGCCCCAAGCATCGAGGTCGGTTTTCCACGGCGTACCGAACGGTGGATTGCTGAGCATGAAATCGAAGGTTTCGCCGCCAAAACCATCATTGGAGATCGTCGATCCATAATAGATATTATTGGCTTGTGCCCCTTCGCCTTTGATGAGCATATCTGCGCGGGCGATGGCGTAGGTTTCGTCGGCGATTTCCTGCCCATAGAGCTTGATCGAAACTTTTTTGCTTTGATCGCTGGCGATTTGCTGGATGCGTTGTTCGGCGACGGTGAGCATGCCGCCTGTTCCGCAGGCGCCGTCGTAGATTCGATACGTCGTATTACAAATTTTGTCCTGCACGGGGACGAAAGCGAGGTCTGCCATGAGTTCGACGATATCGCGCGGTGTGAAGTGACGTCCAGCGTCGGTAATATTGGTTTCTTCGTTGAACTTGCGAATGACTTCTTCGAAGACAGTGCCCATGGTGTGATTGTCGAGCGCAGGCAATCCCGTTGCACTTGGCAAGCTGCTCAGATTAATCGTGGGACTGACGTATTTTTCGATGAGAATGCCGAGGATATCTTTTTTCGACGAGGTAATCGATCTGATTTCGGAACTTGAATTTGTCGATGATGTCCTGGACGTTGGCCGAGAATCCGTCGAGGTAGGCGATGAAATCCTGTTTGAGCGACTGTTTGGTTTTACGGGACTTGAGGTCGCTTAAAACGAAAGGCGAACTATTGCAAAAAGCCTGGTTTGCGGCTCTGCAAAGGGCTTCGTCCTGTTCCTTGATACCGGCGGCGTCGAGCTTGGCTTTCATCGCGAGCACGGCTTGTTTTGTGGGCTCCAGAACTGCGTCAAACCGACGAATGACGGTCATGGGCAGAATGATTTTTCGGTAATCGCCGACGTCGTATTTATCGACGAGGCAGTCGTTCGCAATGCCGAAAACGAACGATACGAGTTGATTAAAGTTAGGTGTTTCCATGGTTTTCTCCGTGAAAGCTCTGAATTGAGCGGCCCGCGCAGTTCAAAACTATGCAGCCTGTTGGTAATCGATGATGAAGATTTTGCTTGCGATCTTTTCTATACTCCCAAGCATATCATCGATTTTTTCCAATGTAGATGTTTTATAATAAATCTCATTACATTGTGGACAGCGAAAACACGGAACATTTTCAATAATGACATAACAATGCTCTAAATTCGCAAAGTATACATGTGTCGTTTCCTGCATTTCTTCCATTTTGCAGCTCATGCATTTCATATAAATTTCTCCTTCCTCGTTTTTAAGTCATCATTCCATTTATCAGAGCTAGGGTAATAAGCTGTTATGATTTTACCCATACAGCCATTGTCACTCATCACTACATGAATTGGTGTACCAGTAGCCGAGTGCCCTAAAATTAAACAGCTAGGATAAGGAAAATCCTCAGGATATTGTTCGATGATTTCTCCGTTATTGATAGATGCTCGAATATCACGAGCTTTTATCCCTCGTTCACGAAAACGCATTGCCGCATGTTCGGAGATTAACACGTTGTCTTCTGCATAATACTTTCTTAGATTATCAATATCAATCACGAGTTCACCTTTTGCAATTGCGTGAGCCCCCAAAATAAATCAGCCCGCGTATCGGCGTATGCCGATAGCGGGCGTTGCGGAGGCGTATTGCCCATAAAATGCCGTAGAGCCGCAAAATTTTGCGGCTCAATAACGGCATTTATGGGCAATAGCCGGAGTAGCTGCGTAGCATGCTACGCAGCGTTCAAAAAAATTAGAAATGAGCACCACCACGGCCGCCCATGGTCAGAGCCATGACGCCTTTTGCGGTGTGGAGACGGTTTTCGGCTTCATCGTAAACGATGGAGTGCAGCCCGTCGATGATTTCGTTTTCGACTTCGTTGTTGCGGTCGGCCGGAAGGGCGTGCATGTAAACGTAGTCGGGATCGCATGTGGCGACTTTTTCAGCCGTGCATTTCCAGGATTTGTGGGCCATGAGTTTTTCGTCGACGACTTTGACAGCGCCAGCGGCCTGAAGCCCGGTCTGATCGTTGACCCAGTTGCCCCAGTTTTTGGGGATAATGATGTGGGCGCCGCGATAAGCTTCAGCTTCATCGTCGGTCACGGTGACAGTGCCGCCCCAGCGTTCTGCGTTGGCTTTGGCTTCTGCGATAACCCAGTCGGGGAGTTCCCAGCCTTTCGGATGAGCGAGGCAGACGTCCATTCCATAGCGCGGGAAGAGGAGGATCTGCGAAAGGGGAACGGAGATGGGTTTTTTGTGGGATTCAGCATACGCCCAAATGATGGAGACCTTGATGCGTTTGAGGTTTTTGCCGAATTTTTCCTGCATTGTCATGAGGTCTGCGATGGCCTGCATCGGGTGATAGAGGTCGCACTGGAGGTTCATGACGGGAACGGTCGACCATTTGGCCATTTCGGTGATGAATTTGTTGCCGTATGACCAGTTGCAGTAACGCATTGCGATACCGTGGCCCATGCGGGAGAGGATGATGGCGGTGTCTTTTGCGCTTTCGCCGTGGGCGAGCTGAGCTGTCTGACCATCGATGAAGTGGCCGTGGCCGCCGAGCTGGGTGATGCCAGCTTCCATCGAGTTACGCGTACGGGTGGACTGTTCCATGAACATAAGGAAAACAGTCTGATTTTCGAGGGTGTTGTTCACGCGACCCATTGCGAAATCGCGTTTGAGGTCTGTGGAGACATCGAGGAGGGTATCGATCTCGTCTTTGTTCCAGTCACGAAGGGTTACGAAATGTTTGCCACGAAACTGTGTCTGCATGTTTGCTCCTAAATGCATTAAAAATCCCCCTCGCCACTGTGGAAAGGGGGGAAGTGAGTAGTGAGTAGTGACTAGTGAGTAGAAAGTGGATTTGTTTTTATGGCAATCCTAAATCCTAATCCACTCAATCCTATCGATTAGTCCACTTTTTTGCAGTAGGTCATCGGGATGGCTGCGTACATGGCGCAAGCGGTGACGAGATGATCTTTCCAGGTTTTTTCATTGGGGAAGTGAGCCTGTTCTTCAGCGCCGGGACCGAAGCCGATGCAGGGGATGCCGTAGCGGCCCATGATCGAAACGCCGTTTGTGGAGAACGTCCATTTGTCGATGGTCGGTTTTTCGTTGAAGAAGCGTTTGTTGCCATCGGCGGCGGAAAGGCCGTTGTAGGCTTCGACGAGGGACTCGCAGGCGGGATGATCGTTGGCGATGCACCAGGTCGGGAAGAAACATTCGGTCGGATAATTCAGGCCGGTGTAGGAAGGACGTTCATACTGATACATCGAAACGGTGACATCATCGCCCCATTTCTTGACGTTCGGAAGATTGCGGATTTCTTCGAGGCATGATTCTGCGGTTTCACCGGCGGTCATACGACGGTCGAGTGAGAGCTGGCAGGAGTCAGCAACGGCGCAGCGGCTGGGGCTCGTATAGAAAATCTGGCTGGCGGTAATCGTGCCGCGGCCGAGGAAGCGGGCATCTTCCCAGCGTTCGTTGTATTTCGGGTCGAGCATTTTGCCCAAACCTTTGACGGCCTGGTCGTTGTCATATTCGTCGCGGTTGAGTTCGCGGATGTCCTGAAGGATATCGGCCATCTTGTAAATGGCATTGGAGCCGCGTTCAGGTGCACTGCCGTGGCAGCTCACGCCGCGTGTTTCGACCTTGATTTCCATACGGCCGCGATGACCGCGATAAATGCGAAGGCTCGTCGGTTCGGTAATGACGACGAATTCCGGACGAAGTTTGAGTTCGTTGACGATGTACTGCCAGCAGAGGCCGTCGCAGTCTTCTTCCTGAACCGTGCCGGAAACGATCAGCGTGTAGTCGCCTTCAAGACCGAGGTCTTTGATGACTTTGCCGGCATAAACCATTGCTGCCATGCCGCCTTCCTGATCTGAACCGCCTCGGCCCCAAATCGTATTGTCATCCTCTTTGCCTTTGTATGGATCGCATTCCGTCCACAGACGAATGTCACCAATGCCGACCGTGTCAATGTGAGCATCCATCGCAATCACGTGTTTGCCGTGACCAATGTAACCCTGAATGTTGCCCATCGGGTCAATGTTCACTTTGTCAAATCCGACTTTTTCCATTTCCTGTTTGATGCGCAGAACTACATCGCGCTCTTCACAGGATTCACTCGGAATGGCAATCATATCGCGAAGGAATTTCGTCATATCGGCGCGGTAGGATTCGGCTTTCTTGAGGATTTCTGAAAATTCAACCATGGCTGCAATCTCCTGAATGAGTAATGGTTCACCCGGTTTGGGCAAACGCTAAAGCGCAAGCTTTCTACCTCTATTTCTCATGACTGGCAACGTCAAAAAGGGAGTGTGCTTCTTTTTGTATGAAGGTTTTATACCTACATAAGATACAAATTGAATAAAATGTAAAATATTGCCAAATTTATGAATTATATTCGTGCTTGTTTCTAAATATGTAAAGGGGCAATTCCTATCATCGCGCCTTTGGCGCGCCGATACGGAAATGGAAGCGCGCCTATATCAGCCGCCCCGCCAGGAACGGGCGGGGCGGCTGATATACGGCGCTCCGCGCCGGACTATCGGCTGAACACCGATACGCCCGGCACTTCATAACAATAAATGATATCCATCTGATAAATAGCTGTTTTATCCAAATTAGTTTTGGGAAACCTCCTGCAAGTCCTGTATTTCTGTGCTGGAGGATGGGGCTAAAAATCAACTAATCAGCGGTTATTTAATGCTTTATTGGTTACTACTCACCGGGGCTCTGCCCCGAACCCCGCTGGGGCTTTGCCCCTGTCCTCA
>JAZRVP010000234.1:0-25237 GCA_045599245.1 Myxococcota bacterium | reverse complement strand
TAAAGATTATTTACTTTTTTTTCTGGGGCTTTGCCCTTTCCTCAGTTCGCAATATGAAATGCACTTCGTTTCCCGAGCCTGTTGGTCGAGGCGTTGTGCACAACGCCTCGACTGGCCGTTCATTTCATTTGCTCACTGGGCTCTGTGGTTTTCGCCATTCACTGGATGGCGAAAATCCTCGGCCCCCACCAAAGGACTGAGTCCTTTGGAATCCTCAATTATTTTAGGAGGTATAAGCATTTTGGGCTGCCTAACCATTGATTCCTCGCTGCCCCCCCCAGCTTTCTTCATTTGTTGCCTAATTTTTGTTTTTTCAGAGGTTCCCTAACAGCTAACAGCTAACAGCTAACAGCTAACAGCTAACAACTAACAACTAACAACTAACAACTAATCACATCATGGATAAGAACTCGATAAAAAAATACGCCATATTCGCTCGAAATGCCCTCATAGAACGCGTAAGGACGCGTGCGCAGCGTTACGGTATTACCGAGGATGGGCCGAACGCTCTCAATGCGGTGACGCGTGCCGACGGCGAGTTGATGAGTGAAGCCGAGAAAGCACAGCGTGGGGCATTGATTTGCCGAATCAAGGCTGTTGGTTTTGAGCAAGCGATGGAAGAAGCCGCCTACACGTGGTTTAATCGTTTTTGTGCTCTTCGTTTTATGGAAGTCAATGGTTATCTGCCCTCCAAAATCCGCGTTTTTTCAGACGAAAACAATACATTTAAGCCGCAGATTCTGGCCGAAGCGATTGAACTTGGCGACAAGTTCGAAAACATCGACATGGACAAAGTTTATGCGATGAAAGAAGCGAACGAGACCGAAGCACTGTATAAATATTTGCTCATTACACAGTGTAATGAACTGAAACCGCTTTTGCCCAGCCTGTTTACGAAGATCGAGGACTATACAGAATTATTGTTCCCGGAACACCTGCTACACGAAGGCAGTGTCATTGACAAACTCATATCAGATATTCCTGAAGATGATTTTAACGTAGAGAGTGAAAATGGACAGATTGAAATCATAGGATGGCTATATCAATACTATATATCGGAAAAGCATGAGGAAATCGTCGATCCTTTGCATGGTAAATTTATCAACAAAGACGATATTCCAGCCGCTACGCAGCTTTTTACGCCCGACTGGGTCGTTCGATACCTCGTGGATAATACGGTTGGGCGTTACTGGAGCGAGCATCATTCCGCCAGCCAATTGCCATCAGCATTGAAATATTATGTCTCCCCATCATGTCCGCGTGAAATCAAAGAAGATATAAAACCACAGGAATTAACGATTTTCGACCCATGTGTTGGATCAGGGCATTTTCTCGTTTATGCGTTTGATGTACTCATGCAGATTTATCGTGAATATGGTTATTCCGACAAAGATGCTGCATCAGAAATCATTCAACATAATCTGTATGGTTTGGATATTGACAGCCGTGCAACACAACTCGCATATTTTGCGATCATGATGAAAGGCTGTCAATATGACAGACGATTTTTAAGACGAGGTGTTCAGCCGCAGATTTACGATATTCAGGATAGTATTTTTGTCGATAATGCATTTATCAATTATATATGTTCATCTCATGAAGATTTAAGAGAGGATGTTTGTGCCATCATAGATGTGATGAAAAATGCTCAGGAAACTGGTTCACTTACACCAATTCCTGCATTCAGACGCGAACAGCTCATTGAACGAATCACAGAACTTCAGACAAAGAAAGATTTGTTTAATACCGATAAAGTGAATATTTTCAAGAATATTTTAGATGTTGTAAATATTTTGGCTACTGATTACGCCGTAGTCATCACAAATCCTCCGTATATGAATAAATATGATGCCGAATTAAAGCAATTTATTCATGATTATTACAAAGATTATTCCGGTGATCTTTTCAGTGTTTTTATATATCGGTGTCTGCAACTGTGTAAGCCGAATGGTTATGCCGGATTGATGACGCCTAATGTATGGATGTTCATCAAGAGTTATGAAAAGCTTCGTCGATATATTATCGAAAATCATTCCATAACGACCTTGGTTCAAATGGCCAAGGGCGCATTTTTCAGTGAAGCAACGGTTGATGTCTGTGCTTTTGTCATTCAGGCGCAGCAACAAAATGAGGATGGAGTTTATTTCAGGCTCGAAGAGTTTACGGGCAATATGGATGTTCAGGAAGAGAAGCTTCTGGAAGCACTTCATGCCCCGGAATGCACCTATAAATATCAGGCTTCGTCATCGCTATTCAGTAAACTCCCCGGGATGCCTTTAGGATATTGGTCCGGAGACGCAATCATTCAGGCGTTCCAGAATGGACATGCTCTGGAAAAAAAGGCCTCTCCGCGTCAGGGACTTGCAACCACGGACAACAATTTATACCTGCGTCATTGGTATGAAGTCGAATTTGATCACATTGGGTTTGGGCTAGACAGACAAACCGCAACAACAAGTGATTTGAAATGGTTTCCGTACAATAAAGGCGGAGAGTTTCGCAAATGGTACGGCAATCAGGACTATGTTGTGAATTATCAGCACGACGGAGCCGCCATTAAAAACGATGTTCTGACCAAATATCCCTATCTGAAAACGCCGGATTTTGTCGTTAAAAATCCGGATACCTACTTCAAGCCGTGCCTGAGCTGGTCAAAGATTTCAAGCGGCAGTGTAGCCTTCCGATACTTCCCGCAGGGATTTCTCTACGATGTGTCCGGATGCAGCATCTTTTTCGAACGAATAGAAGACTTATATTATTATGCAGGTTTCCTGAATAGCACGGTCTGTTCAAATATTCTCGAAATCATTTCGCCGACATTGAATTACGAAACCGGACATATCGCGATTCTGCCAATCCTCGAATCGGAAACTCATGCAGATCGCGTCAGAGAACTCGTTCTGCAGAATATAAGTATTGCCCAGGAAGATTGGAATCAGTTTGAAACATCCTGGGATTTCCGGCTGCATCCGTTTGTTAGATTGCGCCAAACATTCAACGGGAATGCAAAGATTGAAGACATCTTTGAAGTTTGGAAAAAAGAGTGTTCCAAACGATTCGAATGTATGAAATCCAATGAAGAGGAATTAAATAGCATTTTTATCAACATTTACGGTCTTAACAACAAATTATATTCAGAAATCGAAGACAAAAAAATCACCATCCGAAAAGCCGACTTACAACGCGATGTAAAAAGTTTTCTGTCGTATGCGGTTGGCTGTATTTTTGGACGATATTCTCTGGATTGCGATGAGAATACTGAATCCCGAAAGCCGAATTCTGAAAACTATTATTGCACAGACAACATCATTCCGATCACAGATGATGACTACTTTGCGGATGATATCATCAATCGTTTTATCTCATTTGTCAGTCTTGTTTTCGGCGAAGAAACCCTTGAAGAGAATTTACGTTTTATGGCTGAAGCATTGGATAACAGCGACAATTCCAAGGAGGTTTTGCGTTCGTATTTTCTCAACGATTTCTATTCTGAACACGTTAAGACTTACCAGAAACGGCCCATTTACTGGCAGTTTGATTCCGGCAAAAAGAACGGCTTTAAGTGCCTCATCTATATGCATCGATACCAACCCGATACAATTGCCCGCATTCGAACTGATTATATTCATGAGCTTCAATCGCGTCTGAAAACAGCTATCTCAGACATTGAAAATCAAATTCAGACCAAGACCGGCGCACGTGCTGTGAAATTAAAAAAACAGCTTAAAAAGTTAAATGATCAGAACGATGAAATCTTTATATTTGAAGAAAAGATACATCATTTATCTGATCAAATGCTTCACATTGACCTCGATGACGGGGTGAAGGTGAATTATGCAAAGTTCGGAGATGTGTTGGCGGGAGTGAAATAGTGGTTAGGAGAATAATTGATAATTGATAATTATTGGTGGGTAGTGATTAGTGATTAGTGGGTAGGGAGTAGGGAGTAGGGATTAGAAAAGAGACGTGTTGCGACACGTCTGTATAGGTTGCCCATAGTAAGCGGCAGAGCGTATTGGCCGCAGGCCGATAGCTCGGCCCAACGCGTGGCGTATTGGCCGCAGGCCGATAGACACGCCCACCTCCTCCCACCCCAAACTTTTTGATTGTTTTTTTGACAGATCGTGTCAAGAACGGGTAGAGTGAAATTAGGAACAAGTATGCGCAATGTGCGCTCACAATTTAATCTCAGCACATTGTTGCATGCTAAAAAATTGGAGGATACTCTCATGCCAGAAGCTGATCTGTTAAAAACTACAGGTAAAAGTCTCGTTGGCGCATCAACTCAATCTCAGGACAAAACCGTCAATCAGGGAACCGAAAGTGCCGGAAACGATCAAATGACGCAGTCGGCGCAGTACGATCTCACCCCACTTGGCAAAGGTTCAACGGACAAAGCCAGAATCCTTGAGGTTCAGGTTCGACTTGATGAACTTGGTTTTGATCCGAATGGCATTGACGGTTCATACGGAAACGGCACAGCCGATGCAGTGACAGCATTCCAGTCCGCGAACGGCATTACACCGACCGGTGAAGCAGATTCCGTAACACTTAAAAAGCTGTATGAACTCAAGCCGGAACGTTCGACTGGTGCTCTTTCTGAAAAATTTGAAGCTCCCGGCGGCATTACAAGTGTTGGTTATGACACCAACGGCGGCACCTCTTACGGCCGTTATCAGTTGTCCTCAAAACTCGGAAGTTTCGGCGGTTTCGTCGATTTTTTAAAAGCCTCATCGGCGGCCGATCTCGCCACACAATTCGAAGGCGCGAAGCCTTACGATACCGGCTGCAAAACGGGAACTTGTCCTTCTCTTTGGAAAAAGCTTGCAGCTGAAGACCCGCGCATTAAAAACCTCGAAAAGACCTACGTTACAGCCAAATACTACACCGGGCCTCTGGAAAAAATCACCGATGAGGACTGTAAAAATCTCATCCTCTCCTATCAAACCCTTAAAGACGTTTTCTGGTCAACCTCCGTTCAGCACGGTCAAAATGGCGCTCCCGGTTACATGATGAACTGCTACAAAAAGGGCATGACCGAAGAACAGTTCATCGAAGCCGTATACGCATGGCGAAAAGAACATACCAAAAACAGCAAATATAAAACGTCTCTGTGGAACCGTTATGACGCAGAAAAAGCAACGGCCCTGTCCATGCTTGCTCTTGAAAAAAGCGGCAAAATTCCAACCTCCGGCCTCGGTGCCGTCACACTCCCGCAGGATGGTTCTCAGGACGTTCAGGTCATTGACACCCCCGCACCAGCACCGCAAACCGATACCGATGCGACCAATACCACTTCCGAAGTGAGCACCTCCGCCGCCCAAACCGATGCCGCTGCCCAAAATTCTCAGGCTCAGCAAACCATCCCAGAAACCGTCTATACAGTCGTTCGCGGCGACTCTCTCTGGAAAATTGCCAATCAATTCAACGTCAAAGGCGGTTATAAAAAACTCGCAGAATACAACGGCATTAACGTCAATGCCGTGATTCATGTCGGCGACAAACTCCGTATTCCCGGCACCGGTTCAACAGCAGCCCCTGCCACAGACCCCGTCAAAGTTGACCCCGTCGTCGAAACCCCCGCCGTCAGCGAAACAAAAGAAGAGAAACAGGAAGAAAAACAGGAAGTCAAAGATCCTGATGCACCTGTCATGGGAACTCAAACCCCATCCAATCCTGAAGAAAAGCAAGAAAAACCTAAAGAATCCGTCGCAACCGGTTATATCGAAACGACCGATGACGCAATCAATGCCATTCAGAAAGCACATCCCAATGGCATCAATGTCGCGTTCTACGGCGGCTATAAAACAAACGATTCAAAAGGTTATTACGGTTACTCCGGTGATGGCGATAACGAATTCACCGCTCAGGCCAATAACGGCGCCAAATTAGGTCAGACTGTCGGCAGCAATCTCACACTCGGAAAAGCCATTATGGCCAATTCCTACGAGTCCCTCAAATCCCTCTCCGCTGAACTCATCAGCACTATCCAAACCCGTTACGCCGCAGCCAAGCCCAAAGATGCTCCCGAATCACCCGATCATCTTAAAATCAAAGACCTCTCCCTCTACTATCACGGCTATCAAAGCGGCTTGAATATTCCGGGAACTGACATTACCACGAAAAATGTCAAAGATTATGTCACCACCATTCGCGATGGTGCCCTTGATTCCGTCAATGTTCAGCTCTTTGCCTGCACCGCCGCCAAAG
The DNA here is from genome assembly GCA_045599245.1 of Myxococcota bacterium. Classification (GTDB taxonomy): domain Bacteria; phylum Myxococcota_A; class Bradymonadia; order UBA4248; family UBA4248; genus UBA4248. The sequence continues at coordinate 19,027 of JAZRVP010000234.1, read as the reverse complement.
GCGAGGGCAGCTTCGCTGAAACCATGGCCAAAGAACTCGGCGGTGGCGCACAGGTTTATGGCCATACAACAGCCGCTCACTGCACCGAAAATACGAGCGCTCGCGTTTTCAATGCAGAAGGCGAAGCCACCGATATGGTCGATGTCCTCTTCCCAGAATCCTGGAAACAATCTGAAGCCAAACGTATCTGGGGCTCCGGTTACACCGACGCCGCTTATGCTCAACTTAATTCTGATTTAAATTCATATTACAAGAGCTGCTGCGACAACTGGCGTTCCGCTGAACGAAAAGCCTTTATGGCCCTCTATCCCGAAACCGTCGGCGTCGATTACTATAAGAATTTCTCCATTAACGGACTTCTCATGTTCACCGAACCTGAAGAAATGTCCCTTAAACTCCAAAATGCCTGGCGTAACTGGGCTCTCACAAACCATCAAGATTATTCCAAGTTTGGCACACTCGCCGACTCCTTCAACAACACTAACCCTGTCTCTGCCGAAGAAATCGCCGAAAAAGCCGCTGCACTTATCAGTGGAATTATCGATTCCGGTAAGACTTCCATCCAGAAAGTCGACAAACACTCAGAGGATGCAGGATCTTCCGAAGGCACCGGCGGTTCTGAAAACATCGACGTCGCCGAAAAGAAAGACGAAAAAACTTCTGATAAAGTTGATGCCGAAAAGAAAGATGAAGCCGCTGTCAAAATCCTCGACGATGCTGATGTCAAAGACGCCCTCAGCTGGTACACCAAACAGGATTATTCAGAAGACTTCATCAAACAAATCGAAGGCGTTGTCAAAGCTACGCCCGATGGAAAACTCGATGCCAATGACATCCAGGCCATCGCCGTTTGGCAAAAATCAAAGAACCTTACCGCTGACGGCGAATTTGGATCAAAATCCATTGCCGCATCCGGTCTTACCATCCCCGTCAAACCGTTCTCCATCCCTAAACAAAGTGAAGTTCGCAAAAACACCTCCGTTTACGGAAAACCCGGTCAGGTTAAACTCACAAAGATTACACCGCCTTACCAGATGTACTATGCCGGCTCAAAGGTTGGTTCTATCAGCGTCAATGAACACATCGCCGATCGCGTTCAGAATATCCTGAAAGAAGCTCTCGATCATTACGGTGAGGAAGGCATTAAGAAATACCACCTCGATCAGTATTCCGGCTGCTACAATGACAGAGGCATCAGCGGTGGTACCGCCAAATCAATGCACGCCTGGGCCGTCGCCATCGACATCGATGGTGCAAACAACCCCGACCGCAAAGACGTCAACGGAACCGATCCTCTCGCACAACCCGAAGTCAGTGCCTTCTGGGATATCGTTGAAAAATACGGCGGTTACTCTCTTGGTCGCCAGTCAAACCGTGACTGGATGCACTTCCAGTTCGCCAGCTGGGATTAATCCCTTTTCGGCGCCATTCCAATGGCGCCTGACTTCATAAAAAAGAGCGGTGCCCCTTCGGCTCCGCTCTTTTTTTTCTTCATACTGCCTTTAATATCCTAATTTCTTTCTATTTTATTACATTTAATCACAGATAACCCAGATTTGTAGAACAATATATTCTTTCATCTTTTGTTTTTTCCCATTTTATAAATTTTACCCCCCAAATATTTAATCTATATATTTACAAATTCATATTATCCCAATCGCAATCCGCACCTTCGGCTGTATTAACACAACCAATATCATAATCAGAACATGCCATGTGATGATATTTACTGTCATCTCCACAATAAACTACCGTTGTTCCATCACAATATGACTGCGACGTTCCATACGTACACGACTTTAAATTATCGACTTCATCACATGTATAGGCATCAATACATGACCCTATACAATCCGTCGATTCAAATTCCATTCTGAACGGATAATATTTTCCGTCTGTGGCCATCGCACATTCTCGATAATCGAGGTACGAGACGGCACCCACACCCTGATCAAAACAAAATGTAAAGGTTCCCGGAGCTTTACATGCCGGATCTTCTCTCACACATATCCCAAAGTTCTTGTCGATGCGAAGTGCACATTTTGCTCCGTTTTCACACTTTGTAACTGCCGTCACAGGGTCTGACACGCCCTCCGGATCGACATAACAATAAACGAGACTGTCTCCCTCACATGATTCTAAAAATGTCTTGGGATCACACGGCTTGCCCGCAACCATTGCACTGTTTCTCTCCACGCACTGGCCATTCTGACACAACTGATTGCCGGTACATTTTGTCGTTCCACATTGACGAAGCTTTGCTTCGTCCTCACTCAGTGCCGTCGATTTGCACTCACCATCAACACACTGCGTTCCCGATGAACATGCAGCAATCTTTTGCCACGCTCCTCCTATGCACATCACAGGCTGCAGGTCCGTTTCACATTTTCTTGCATTGGCACTGCAGTTACCCGTGTTGTCCACACATACGTTGTTCACACACGTCTGATTGACACCGCATTCGACGCCTCCACAAAGGTCTTTCGGCGTCGTATTGTCCACACATACGTTGTTCACACACGTCTGATTGACGCCGCATTCAACGCCTCCACAAAGGTCTTTCGGCGTCGTGTTGTCCACACATACGTTGTTCACACACGTCTGACTGACGCCGCATTCAACGCCTCCACAAAGGTCTTTCGGCGTCGTGTTGTCTACACATACGTTGTTCACACACGTCTGATTGACACCGCATTCGACGCCTCCACAAAGGTCTTTCGGCGTCGTATTGTCCACACATACGTTGTTCACACACGTCTGCCCGGACACACACAAAATATTTCCACAAAGTGTCTGGCTCTCATTCGTCTCGCTGTCATCACAAGCAAATAAACAAAAGCTCACGGACAGAAGGCTGATTACTATCTTTTTCATGACTGGCTCCATATTGTTGATTTGAAAAACCAGTCATACAGTTTAGGAAAGAATTCAGCTCATGAAAAGGGCGTTTTTAAAGAAGGAAACGCATTCCCCAGGGACCAATCTGCTCGTACCGCAGTTTTTTATCTTCCGCATTGAACTGAAGTGCTGGTACGACGAAACGAATCTCCGGCCCCGGAGAGATTTCAAAGTGCTTTGTTTCCGGATAAAGGTCACCGTCCAATGTAAAAGATTCGGGAGTTTCGAGATCGAGAACAACTTTGTTCGCAAGCATTCTCGGTATTCCAGGAAAATCCTGATCGGAGCCGCACAAAATATTCGGGAAAAAACCAGCCACCTTGATGGGGCTTAACCCGGAATACACGAGCTCAAATTTATCTTTCTCCCAACCTGCTCTTGGAAAGAGTTTAAAATGCAGGGGAAGTTTTTCAACAAAGGAACAAAAGAGAGTGTGCATCGGAAAGGCTTCTTCGATGACTTTTCCATCGACTTCAATGCGCGTATTATTTCTTGCCAGCATTCTCCGGCAAAGGGGTCCACTCACAGCTGCACTTGCGACGAGCTGCGACAGAAGTTTTGCTGCGCCTTTCGGCGTCGTGTCTCCGATTTCATAATAATCGACCATAAATCGTGCTGCGACACCAATGCCGAACATAAATGACGTCTGCCCATTCACTTTGAGCATATTGCGTTTGATACACCGCATTGGCACGTTGTGACGATAGCGAAGCACCGCAAGCATGAGATTGGCCAATCCCGATCCATCGATACCAAAAGATCGCGGAACCATATTCTGGGTTCCGGTCGGCAAAAGAAGAATTGGCGGAAGGGGATGATTTTTGTAAACGTCGAGAAGAATTTCAAGCGTCCTGTGGGCCGTTCCGTCACCACCGCTGATGGCAACGAGATCAATGCCTATTTTGCGGAAGGTTTCCGCCGCCTTATACGCATCCGTGATGGTTCCTGTCGATGATACTTCCCCATCACTCCCTATGACATAGGCAAGTTGATCCTTCAGCTCCGGATGCAGACGGTTCAGTCGGGCATTCCGATTACTGATAACGCCGATTCCTGGCATATTCCCGTTCCTTTATGTCAAATCTATGTTGAGAGGTTTCACGCATTCTCACACAAGAAACCATGACGCATAACCATATACGATCACAACCTGCTGATATAAAGAGTTTTTGTCACACAGATGTCACGAACAGACACTTTATCCTTCCTTAGGGAACATTGTTTTTTGGGGGGCTTTGCCCTGTCTTCAGTTCGCAATATGAAATGAACTTCGTTTTTCGAGCCTGTTGGTCGAGGCGTTGTGCACAACGCCTCGACTGGCCGTTCATTTCATTTGCTCACTGGGCTCTGTGGTTTTCGCCATTCACTGGATGGAGAAAATCCTCGCCCCCCCCCCACCAAAGAGCTGAGCCCTTAAGAATCCTCAATATTTTAAGTGGTCATCGATGGCGGAAACTGTGTAAATGATGACAAATTGTGCATCACCGATTCCAATGAGACAATCGGTTTTGCCTGTAAACTCCCGGATCCCGGCGACTGTGAATGGAATGGCGGCCTGATCGCTAAAAATGCCATGGTCTGCGACGGCAATATCCTTCGCACCTGCTCCGCAGAAAAAGACGGTGTCATGAATGACGGCATCTCATGCACTGACAGCCTGGACACTCCTGTCTGTGACAGCAAATATCTCATTTGCCGCCCCTATTTTAATTGCGGAAACGACGATGAAATCGCTCATGATTCAATTGTCTGCAACGAAAAAGGCACAAACAAAGCCAAATGCATCGACGGAAAACTTGTCGATTTGACCGGTGATGATGCCTGTCCGGTCGTCACTAACGCCACCTCCGTTTGCACATTCGACACCGAGGCGACCTGCAGCTTCACCTGCAAAACGGGATATATACTGGTCGAAAACGAATGTCAGGCGATCGTGACATGCGATCCGGTAAAAGAAATATATAACGAATCGACCAATTCTTGTGCCTGCAACGAAGGCGCATTCTGGACCGGTTCTGCAAATGCCTGTGAATGTAAACAGGGCTATTTAAATATCGGCAATTCCTGTGTTGAAAAAGCAATCTGTTCGGCCAAAACCATCCTCGACGAAACAACCAATCAATGCATTTGTGACATCCAAAACCACTGGCTTGGAAAACCTGCATCATGCCAGTGCGAGGACGGCTTCGTGGCTCAAAACGACATTTGTGAAGCCATAACGACGTGTTCCGATGTGCATTCGATTTGGCTCAAAGACTCAAACAGTTGTATTTGTGACGCCTCCGGGCATTGGACAAAAGATTCCAATTCCGACACATGTATTTGTTCCAACGGCTATGCCCAAATTGGCAATGAATGCCAACCAAAACGAATTTGTGATCCTGACAAAGAAAAATATATTGAAACATCCAATACATGTGAATGCAATTCTGATAATTTCTGGACTGGAAATGCCGGAAGCTGCACATGTATTTCCGGTAAAGTCCAAATCAGCAATATATGTCAGGACGTAATTTCATGCGAAGGAAAAGGTCAGATTTATCTCGAAAATGCCAACATTTGCGCCTGTGATTCTAAAAATGGAATGAAATCGTCTGCAAAGTATCCTGCGGTGAAACCATGACGTGGGCCGCACCTAATCAATGTATCTGTGGCAATGGATACCTGTTGTCAAATAACAAATGTACAAACACATTCAAAGCAGGTGATATCATTACTTTCGGTTATTTTAACCAAAAACAAATCGAATGGATCGTTTTGGAAGACTCCGACGCTTCAAATAATAATGTATTTCTTATAAGTAAAACAGTTCTCATTGATAAATATGAGTTTAGTTCATATTCAAATACATGGCCAAACTCATCCATCCGCTACTATCTAAACCATGACTTTTTCGAACAGACTTTTTCCGCCGAAGAAAAAACTAGAATCTTTAACACCGAATTAACAGATGTTCCCAAAGATATTCATAATAATCCCATAAGTGACAAACTGTTTCTTTTGAGCAAAACTGAATATGAACAATACAGAAATACCGTAACCGGCGTTGAAATCGTCGACTTATGGTGGCTCAGAACCGAAACAACAGCCCCTCAAAAGACTTATGCTATTGACGCTTTCGGCGACATTCAATCGGTCAGATACGACAATCTCAATGATAACGATATCGGCATTCGCCCCGTCATGAATATCATTAAAACGGTTTCTTCTGATATATAATAATATATAATATTTCATGCCGCGCCTTGTGCCTACGGCGCGGTGCTCGCCTATGTGCTCACCGCCGTTGGGCGGCTGCGCGCATACGGCTCGCAAATAATATATCCGGGCCGTATTGAGTCGCCCCGTACGGGGCACGAAATAGGCTCGGATGCGAAGGCGTATGCAATAGCCTTCGCCGGACAACGTATCGACCTAAAGGTCGATAGTTGCCCCCATACAAAACGATTTCCCAAAAACCTCTGAATATCACGTCATTTCATGAAGAAACAGCCGAGAACCAGAGAGGGATCCTCAGTTTCCAAACCGAATAATAACCTCCCATTCATCACTAGTACCTCTAATCCTTGAAATACTCAGCCACTTTGATTAGATAGTCCGACTGGCAATGTGGCCTAAAAGATTGGAGTTACAAACCTATGAAACGCTCATTCCTTTTGTGTGCAGCCTCGCTCATCATCCTCGCGGGCTGCAATGAAAAAGCCGAATATTCCTGCGGAAACGGGAAACTTGAAGACAATGAAACCTGCGACGGCTCCCTTATCCGCGATGAAATCCATGTCATTTGCTCAAACGGAAACAGCGCAAAAAAAGCTGACCTGTCCTGCACATCCGACTGCCGTCTCGATACCACTCAAGCCTGTCAATCCACTTGCGGAAACGGCCTCATTGAAGGCGATGAACAGTGTGACGGTATCGTTCCATACGTCTTTGCAGGATGCGATAATCCCGATATGTCAAAACTTTCCTGCAGCAATTGTCATATCGTCGATGGCGGCGTCTGCCCACCCAAAACTTCGCCCACCGACCCCAAACCCATCAACGAACCCTGGGTTCCCAGCACTTGCGGAAACGGCCGGCTCGACGATGGTGAACTCTGCGACGGTAATTTAATCAACAAAACGGCAACTGTCTGCCCCGACGGCATGACTAAAATTCCAAACGGCGAGTTTAAATGTCTGGATACCTGCCGCCTCGTCGATATCAGCAACGCCTGTGTCCCGGCCGCCAGCGTCGTTTGCGGAAATGGCATCATCGAAGGCAATGAACAATGCGACGGAACCGAGTTTTCGCCAGCCGCCGTGGCTAATCTCTCCTGCAATGACGATGAAAAAGTCGACCTCGCAAATGCCGTCTGCAATAACTGCCAAATTCAAAATGCCTGCTCCCCAAAAATCAATACAAACGCCGGCATCATGATTTCCGAGGTCGTTCCTCACCTCAAAGAGACGGCAACTTCCATCTACTTCGACGGACTCGCCATTGAACTCACAAACATGAGCAAGCTCTCCTCCGACGTGAGCTCCTGCTCACTCGCACTTATCTCTCAGACTAAAATTGAGAAAAAGTATCCCCTCTCCGATCTCGGCATTTCTTTAATGACGGGGATGGAAACCAAAGTCATCTGCTCACAATCCGGTGAAGACCAATTCGAGGGCGTCTGCAACGCCACAATTTCTACCGACGGTATCCTCGAAAACATGAAAGGTATGGTTTTTCTCGGAATCGTTTGCGGCGATAAGGACGAAATCACTGACCTGTTCAATCTCAATTCATTTGTTCAGGCCGTGAATAATTACGGCGTCGATTTCACCAGAGAATGCGATGCAACCCCCGTCAAGGAAACCCAAAACGCACTGCTCGGCGTCGGCTGGGTCATCGACTCCGACACCACTCCCGCACCGACTTATGGCCTCGGAACACATTGCAGCAACGCCGACGCAAACATTCACAGCTGTACATACACCGTCGATCGCACCACACTCACCGATCGTTCTCAGTCGATTTCTCTCGCGCTCGAAATCAACGTCCCGGGACTCACTGACAAAACGAACAAAACCGATGCAGCAAAAGATATACGCATTCAGTTCGTCGCCGGTGAAGTCGAAAATAACCTCGTCGAACAGGCCGTCATTCATCTGATTGCCGCAAAACCGGATACCGACTGGGTCAATGAAGACGGTATAGACCGATACATCGGAACACTCCGTAACTGGGATACTTACGACGGATTTTTATCCACGGATGCCGGAACCTATACACTCGATGCCGCAATCAGTTTCGATAACGGAAAGACCCAGGTTTACTGCGGTCCTCGCGGTCAAATCGCCGATTACGCCGTGTACGATCCGGCCGCCAGAAACACACTCGTCGTCTCTTACGACGACGCCGATACCGCCAAATGCGGCGACGGCATCATTTCCTCCAGTGAAGTCTGCGACGGTAATCTCTTCATCGAACAGGCTCTCGAATGTGAAAAAGCAAACGAAGTCGTCGTCGATCGCTCCAAAGTCAAATGCTCGTGTTCAATGCTCAGCACCATGTCTGCATGTGCCTCAGCCCCTGAAACCTGCGGCAATGACACCCGCGACGAAGGCGAAGTCTGCGACGGCATCGACATGCCCGATTCCGCAAAAGTCTGTCCCGCCGGCATGAACCCCATCGACAATCCAGAATGGACATGCAGCAGCACATGCCTCATTGCAGACATCGACAAGGCTTGTGAGTTCACCTGCGGAAACAACAAACTCGATAATGAAGAGGTCTGTGACGGAAGCACAATCCCCGACTCGGCCAAAGTCTGCCCCAAAAACCACGTCATCAAATCAGACCCCGTCTGGACCTGCGACAATAAATGCAGCTCCGTCATTACAGATAACGCCTGCGAACTGGCCTGCGGAAACAACAAACTCGACAACAATGAAATTTGTGACGGCGAACTCTTCGATGCCGCCGCCGCAGAAGCTTCCTGCAAAGACGGCTATTACGCATCAGAACGCGCCAGCTGCATCGAGGGATGCAAACTCGACCCGGCCGCATGCATCCCAAATGACAACCAACTCGTTTTCGATGAATTTCTCGTCCTTCGCGATGACAAAAATAAAGCCGTCGGCCTCGCCATTAAAGTCAGTTATCACGGCTCCGGAACTTTTGATGTCGGAAGCTGCAATCTCTCCATCCTCAACGAAAAAGGCGGCCCCGCCGTCGAAAACGCTTTTTACTACAGTTTCCTGCAAATCGCTGGTACCGACCAGAGCAAGTTTGAAATCAACAGCTGCTCAAATCTCGTCTTTTGCAGTGAACCCAATGCCAGCAAAACCGAATACAAAAATCTCTTCGGTGACAAATGCAATGCACACCTCGGCGGTTACGACAGCTCAAACAACATCATCAGCAATCTCCTGCTCAATTACCCCAGTATCGATACCCTTCGGATTTCCTGCGGCGGAAATGAAATTGATTTCTTTGACATGGCCGGCCTGAGAAAAGCCATCGCCGACGGTTACTCTCACGGTAAACTCAAAGACTCTGACACACGCCCATGGTCCGGTCGAACAACCGTCGATCTCGAAAAACGTTTCGATCTCGACAAAACCGTCGATCTCGGCGAATTCCCTACACTCAACTGCATCGACTAATATCCACAGACGAAAATCGTCATCCTGTGGCGATTTTCAAACTTCCCGTGAACTGTTGGGGCTTGGGGGCAAAGTCCCAACATACATCTAACTTGTAATCAGAGGTTCTCTAAGGAAGGTCTGAACAAAACACAATTTTAAGGCAGAAATTGATGAAAGCCGGGGGCCGAGAAGGCAGGCGTCCAGTGGACGGCTGGCATCGCAGAGCTCAGTGAGCAAATGAAATGTTACCTGATATTCCCCCTCGCCTTAATGGAGAGGGGAAACGTCACGTAGTGACAAAGGGGTGAGGCTGGCTTGGGAAACGAAGTGCATTTCATATTGCGAACTGAGGACAGGGGCAAAGCCCCCAAAAAAATCTTTAATCCGACCTTCCCTGATAGCCGGGACAAAACTTATACAGGTCAAGGAAGACCCATGAAAAATCTTTTTAAATACGCAATTCGATCGGCCGTCGCGATGCTTTTCATCACGACTTTAGCCTGCGGCAACGGCTGCGCTACACAGTCATCTTCAAACACGGATACAAAGTCTCCCGTTTCCGCCCTTCAGACTGCCGCTTCCGAATCGACTTCGGCTTTCGATGATGACCCTCTCCCCGATGTCACCCCTGAGCCCAATGAAAAAATGCTCCTCCGGCTCGCCATCATCTCCGATTTGAATGGTCGATACGGTTCCGATGAATACGACGATGAAGTCAACCGCGCCATCGACATGATCATCGCCGATCACCCCGATATCGTCATCAATGCAGGTGATATGGTCGCTGGTCAAAAGCCAAAACTCGATTACAAAAAAATGTGGTCCAGCTTCCACGAAAACGTCACAAACCGATTTCTCGAAGCCAAAATTCCCATGGCTCAAGTCCCCGGAAATCACGACGGTTCCGCCTATCCCAAATACGAAAATGAACGCGCCATTTACATCGATGAATGGACGACTCACCGCCCTGACCTCGACTACGTCAACGATGAGCAATACCCTCTAAATTACTCATTCACGATCAACGACGTCTTTTTTATCGCTCTCGATACGACAAAACTTGAACCGCTTCCTGACGAACAACTCGCCTGGCTTGAAGAACAGCTCCAAAACAACCCGACAAAACACGGCGCCGTTATCTTCATTCACGTTCCGCTCTTCCCAATTACGACGATTAAACCAACCGAAACGCTGCGCGACGATCGCCTTGCCGATCTGTTTTCACAGTATGGCGTTCAACTCGTCATTTCCGGCCATCAGCATGCCTATTTTCCCGCCAAATATAAAGGCGTGACCTATCTCCATGCCGGCGCGCTCGGCGGCGGCCCCCGGCCCATTCGACAAAACGACGGCATCGCCCCAAAAACTCTCACTTTCATCAACCTTTACGCCAATTCCTCACCCTATATCGACACCCATATCATCAACGGCGAGAATGGACAGCATTTCAATCATAACCTCCTGCCCACTTATATCGTGTTCGGAAACGGCATCCTGCCTCGCATCGACATCTCCCTCGATGACGCCGAATTTGCCCGCGAATACATGATTTCACCCCACATGAGCCGCGCTCAGATGCTCACACTTATCGAGGCACTGCGCGCAAATGACGGCGACTGGGCTCGCATTCCAAACTGGACAAAAGATGAATAAAAACATCTTCTTCACTGCCCTCTCGATCGCCTCGCTCTCACTCATCATGAGTAACTGTGCCGAATACGAGACCTACAGCACGCCTCTCTCGATTTCGATATTCGCTTTGGCGGATAATCTCATGCAAAAAAATGACTGCTCTCAAAAATCTGATTATCTGCATCAATGGCTCGACAAAAATGCGTCAAAAACCAGAAAGCTGAAAAAATCGTTCGACAAGGAATGCTCCTCCGGAAATGTCGTCTGTTTGAGCTATCACATCCTGAGTTCCGCCCAAATCGAAGTCGCACTTCGCGAATGCCGCACTTCGCAAAAGGTCGCAACAACACTCAAATCTGACGTCGCGAAATTAAACGATCTGGCAGGCATTTCGGTTCGCTTCTGATATCGTTCCAACGTCGTCCGGTTCGCTCATATCCTTGATTTATCAGCTATTTTGGTTCGTTTGATTGTTCAAAACGACGATGATTTCGATGTGTTTTGCCGGGCTATCGGCCGCTTTCGCGACCAATACGCCCGGCCTTGGCCGCCGCTATGACCAATGGTCATACGCGGCGGCTTTCTTTTTTTTCGCCGCATCAAATTTCATTAACGCACTGCGTTATTCTCTAGCATTTATGCGGATTTCAGACGTTGAGAGACGCTTTGTTATCTGGTATAAAATGCAGTTTTTTTTCTGGAAAATGTCGGATGATTCAAACCGCTTTTTCCAGTCTTTGCACGCAGCATTTCAATGCTTCCGCGCGTTCTGCACAGGAGTGAACGATGAAACATATTTTGCTTCCCGTGATCGGGCTTTTATTGGCTTTGACCGGTTGTTCAATGCAAAAAATGGCCGGAAACGCCGTGATGGAATACACCCATGATGAAGCCATTCCCTACCTGATGGCACAAGGAGATCTACAGGCTGCCTGTCAAATGGGACAAAGCATGGGGCCCGTTGTCGCTTCTTTCTCTCGCGTTAAACTCGATCCCTCAAACATCGGAATTGCCACCAATATGGCCGCCGGAATGTGCGCCGAATTCGATCAGAGATCCGCCGAACTCGACAAAACCCGTGCCCTGTTTGAAAACCGTTCGTCCGCCGCACAAGACGCCCTTATCCGCGAAAAACAAGGTCATCGTCTCGCCGCTCTGCGCATGTATCGCGGCTACGAAGATGCTCAGAAAACTTTTGGCAATTTCAGCGAAAAATGCCCAAAATTTGAAAATAAAACCGACGAACTTCTCGCCCTGCTCGGACTCGCAAGCGGTGCTCTCGGACTCCTGCACGATTTTAACAGCGAAAAATCTGTGGGAATATCTCTCGATGTTCCCGGCATTATTGAGAAGTCAGCTTCGTGTTTCGATGATGACAAATGGTGGGGTATGCCTACCGCACTCAGAGCTTCCCTCTGGATGAGCATTCCGGGGGCCGGTCCTGATGGCGTTGACCCCGTCGATGCACTCCAAAAAGCCGCTGAAAAAGGTGACAAACAGGGCGTTTTACTCGCTCGCGCAATGCTCGTTTTCATGGCTACAAACATCGGGCAAAATGATGTCGCATGCTCCGCTATCGCTCAAATGCCTTCCGATAATTCTCTAAACCACGACTGGGATATGCTCAATGCCTACGCCAAAAGCATGATCATTCATCAAGCCGATCTCGCTTGGACTCGCGCTAACGGTTATCGCGCTCCTTTTATGCAGCCATCATGTCCCTCTGAAGACGAGGAAACGACTCTCAGTCAGGATGAAGTCGATGACCTGCTAGACGGACTCCTCGATGAAGAAGATGAACCTACCCCCGAGACAAATTCCGAACAACTGACAACTGACCCTCAAAATTCCGACGCCCAATCCTCAAGTGAGCAATCAACTTCAAGTGAACAACCGGTCTCAACCCAAACCTCAATTGCTTCCGCCGATATCCCTAATCCTAACGACGAAAAACAAATCATTCATATCAACATCGTCCTCGCTCAAAATGACAACAACACGACGGCAAGCATCTTGCCTATGACGAATGACGAAGACAAAGCGTCTTTACTTCCCATAAAAGAAAAATCTCGCGTCAGTTCGAAACACACACACACACACGCCCATAATACAAATTCAAAACTGCTGACAGAGGATAAAAGCACAGTCGCAAAGGCGCATAAATCCAAGAAAACCAGCCGCCCTAAGTCTTCCAATTTCAAAGATACACACTCGTCTCGTCCGATGGACGCTAAAGTCGAACTTCCCTTTTAAATATTCATACAAAGTCGCGTAACGTTAATCGTTCACAAAAAAGGAGATAAATGATGAAAAAACGTTTCTTTTCTCTTTGCATGGTCTCGCTGTGTGCATTGGGGTTCGCTTCAAATGCTTTTGCCGGTGAACCGAAAACGCTCTGCGTCTACGATCCTTCCGGTGCGAATGGCGACGCTTATGCAACGATGAAAGATTATCAGGTGGCTGCCGCTGGATGGGGCGTTGATTTTACACTCAAGCCCTATACAAACGAAAAAACGGCTGCTGACGATTTCAAAGCCGATAAATGTGATGCCGCCTTCTTAACCGGCGTTCGCGCTCGTGGATTTACTAAATTTGCGGCTACCGTCGAAGCCCTCGGTGCAACACCAAGCTACGAACTTCTCGGCGAAGCCATCAAACTTATGGCTCAGCCAAAAGTCGCAAAAAAGATGAAAACCGGCGATTATGAAACCGCCATGGTCATGCCAATGGGCGCCGTTTACATCATGGTGCGCGATAGAGCATGGAACAACCTCGAAGCTTTTGCTGGAAAACGCATTTCCACCATCGGTTTCGATGCAGCTGCCACTCACATGGTTAAACTCGCCGGCGCTTCCATGGTCGCCGCCGATATCTCCACCTTTGGCGGTATCTTCAACAACGGCGCCGCCGACATCTGCTACTCTCCTGCCACCGCTTTTAAGCCTCTCGAACTCGAAAAAGGCGTCAAAGATAAAGGCGGCATTCTCAAATACCCAATCGCTCAGCTTACAGGTCAGGTCCTCGTTCACGCCTCTAAATTCACACCCGAATTTCTCCAGTCTTCCCGTCAATACGGCGCTGATAATTACAAAAAAATCCTTCAGCTCTCCACAAAAGCTGACGCTTCCATCGCCTCAAAATACTGGATCGATATCGATGACGAAGCCAGAGCTCGTTATGACGCACTCTTCCAGAGCGTCCGCATTAAACTTCGAGACGACGAACAAATTTACGACAAAGAAATGCTCGGCCTGATGCGTCGCTTACGATGCAAAGAAGACAACAAACGTCCCGAGTGCGCTCAAAAACTCGAATAATCGCCCCTTCACGATTCTCTTCGCCGCTGTTCCTTTTACGGTTCAGCGGTTTTTGTGTTTTACGGGGCCTTTTGCCCCGACATATTCTTCACACTTTGAACACTTAATTTTATGACACAGAAAAAACTCACAACCATCGTTACCACGGTGCCGTTGACATTGCTTCTGATCGTCATCGTTTTCTGTTCAATCGTCGGCAATATTCACAGCAAGATGCTTTCGGTCGCTGAAAACACCTGGTCCGGTTACTCCGAACTGCGTTCAGAACCGGTTCGTCCCACCTGTGACCAGGAAGAAACTGCTGCAAACGCTGACGATAATAAACCCGCTGACGAACAAGAAGACGATGACTTTCTCGATGATCTTCTCGGTGAAGACACCGTTTCTGAAGAAGCTCTGGCTGCCGCAAAAGCCGAATGTCAGGACAAAATTGCCGCCTATGAATCGATCGTCGAACGACGAAACAGCACCGGCCTCAAAGCCTATACCGCCGTCGAACAGGCCGTCGGTAAAATCGCAACCGATGCAGTCAAAATCAAAGCCCATTTTCTCATCCTCGTCTTTCTGTTCTGCTGCCTCGCGGCAACACTTAACAGACAACACCTCGGCCTGAGAAATCCTCGTACCCGACGCGGCGATCGGACCAGTCAGATCGCTCAATTTATCGGCAATCTCGGCGTCCTCGTCTCCTTTGCAACCTATTACCATCAAGATGTCACAAGCGGCGTCGAAAACGTCTCCGAACTCCCCATTCTATGGATGTTCGTCTTCGGACTCATGGCGCTCGCAAATCTATTCCTCTTCATACGCCCTCTCAAAACGCCTGAACCGGATGAAAACGGCAATAAACCAAAGGATTCATGGGGCCTGGCTTTCCTCGGCATTCCTCTCTACGCCTATATGGCTTGGATTTGTTGTTTCTACTTCATGATCGTTGAACAACATCCTGCCGGTGTCGCCATCTGCCTCAACAAAATGACCGAAAATGCCGATCTCTACACCAATGTCGCACTCTACGTCTTCTGCGGCATGATGCTTAAGAACACAACCATCGCCGACAAATTCCTGGCTCTCATTCGCCCATGGAAACTCTCCCCGGAACTTCTCGTCTTCGTCATCGTTCTGGCTTCGGCCATTCCTACGGCTTATTCCGGTGCTTCCGGTATCTTCGTCATTGCCGCTGGTGCCATCATTTACGAAGAATTCAAGAAGGCAAATATGCGCGATTCACTCGCGCTTGCAGGTACCGCCATGAGCGGGTCCATGGGCATTGTCCTCAGTCCATGCCTCATAGTCGTCATCATCGCGGCTCTGAACAAAGATGTTACAACAACTGACCTCTATTCGGCTGGTCTGGGCGTACTCGGCGTCAATGTCGCCGTCCTCGGACTCGTGCTCTTTACAACGGCACGCGAAAAACTTTCCTGCGCAAATCCACTCATCGCGCTCCCTCAAATGTTCAAGAATTGCCTGCCAATTCTTCCTCATGTCGCGATCGGTGCCGCCGTTATCGTCTTCTTCAAATTCATCCTGGGAGCCGAATTCAACGAATTTACAATCCCCTATATCCTGCCTTTCATGCTCCTCTTAATGCTCGTCTATGACCGCATTTCAGAACGTCGAAAATGGCGTAAATTGCCCGAAGAAGAAAAGGCGAAAACACCTGAACCCGCCGGCATCAGAAAAAGTCTGCTCGATAGTGCCGATTCAACGGCAAACGCTTCCGGCGGTCTTTTGAGCCTCATGGCTCTTTCTGTTTGCCTTGGCGGTATCATCGAACGCGCCAATCTCAACACACTGCTCCCGCAGAAATTCTCGTCCTATTGGACAGCAATGCTCGCACTCGTCGTTATTCTCGTCATTCTTGGCATGATTATGGACCCGTACGGCGCCGTGATTCTCGTCTCCGCAACCATGACGCAAATCGCAAGTGCCAACCTGATTTCGCCCGTTCATTTCTGGCTCGTCGTACTCTGTGCCTTTGAACTCGGCTATTTGACTCCGCCTGTGGCTCTCAACCAGCTGCTCACCCGTCAAGTCGTCGGCGAAAAAGGATACGAATACGAAGACTCTCCCGACAGGCCAAAGAAATTCTGGCTGCGACATGAACGAATCATGCTCCCGATTGCCGTCAAAGGAACTGTTCTGCTGCTCGTGGCATTTATGCCCCTGCTCTTGCGGACACTCCACTGGACAATGAAATAACTCGAATCAAAAAGCCGCATATCCCCTCGATATGCGGCTTCTTTTTTAGACTCTCTCGATGAATTTACATGTTGTGAATCAGAACCTGATTGCCACGAATTTCGCCACGAACAGTCTCTCCATTCACGATCACACGGCCGTCAAATAAATTCTGTATCGACATCACCTCGCCATTGAACATGAACTTGCCATCGGCCGTGAGCAGTCCAACGAGTTCTCCCTTCGGGAGCTGCGAACTCAGCCTCTGAAGCCGTATCTGACCATTCGGCAAAAGCTGCCCAACCATCGCCTGACCATTGACCATGAACTGATTCGGCCCCGTCTGCTGGATACTCATCAACTGGCCATTGAGCATCAACTGACCCGTCGGCGTGATCTGACCTATCATCATGTTTTCCTGGCCATTCATCACCGTCTGACCCGTCATGCCCATGTTGCCCTGCAAAACGATCTGATTATTCGCCAAAAGCTGCCCCATCATCATCTGGCCATTCACCATGAACTGATTCGGCGATACCTGCTGTATGCTCATCATCTGACCATTGACCAGAACCTGACCATTCGGCATCAACTGACCTGTCATGCTGCCGTTCTGCGCCTGATTGACCATCATGTTCATGTTCTGATTCATCCCGGGCATTCCAGCCATCATGTTCGCATTCATGTTCGCATTCATATTCGTCTGGAACGCGATCTGGTTGTTCGGCATAAGCTGGCCCATCATCATTTGACCATTGACGAGGAACTGATTCGGCGCAATCTGCTGAATCATCATAACCTGACCATTGAGCATCAACTGGCCGTTCGGCATAAGCTGACCGACTAACTGACCTCCCATCTGGTTCATGCCCATCTGGTTCATGCCCATCTGATTCATACCCATCTGGTTCATCATGCCCATCTGGTTCACGTTTTGACCACTTATGCAGGTTTGTTCGTTCAACAACATCGCAAAATTGATCATGCCGTTGACCATCGCTTTGGATGGAATTTGAAGTTCAAGCTCATTAAATCTCCGTTTTCCCTTAATACGAACGCCGTTGACCATGTACAGTTCGGGAGTAATCTGCTGAACAGACATCGGCTGGTTGTTGAGAACAAGCTTTCCGTCAGGCGTAAGCAGGGCTACCACCTCGGTGTATTTTTCTTCTTCTGCGGTTTGAGTGGAGGCCGTTTCCTGATTTTCCTGCGACGAACAGCAACAGCTGCAATTCTGATTGTGATAATCCATGCTTAATCCTTTGAACAAAAAGTCATTTTCAAAAGGGAAAATCCCCCAGATCCTCTAATTATAATCAGTTCTGAAGCCGGATGGTTATGTTTTTTTGATGTCACATTGACGCATACAGTTTGCTATACGCGAATATATGGAAAGCGCTGTTATAGATGGGGCTGCCTATCTGACGATACGGCAGCCAGTTTTTGTCGCTATGGCTCCGCCATACGCGCCAAATTATTCGTGTATGGGTGGCGCCGGAGGCGCCGCAACACAAACCAGCCGTGCGTATCGATGCAATCGATAGCACGGCAAAACGCGCGGCGTATCACAAGATAGCCGCGCCCAATTTTACCTGATACGCATCGCCGGACGTACACCAATATAATAAACGGCAAAAAACCGTACTGAAGTATATTAGCGCAAGCCCCAGTAAAATAACAATTGCCCCCAAATCCATAATATGAGGCTTATATTCCGCACAAAAATCGCGTAAATTCTCGCGTCAAATTCTGCGTAGTCATTCGCAGGAGCAAGTGGATAGGAGTCAATCATGGAACATCGCATATTGCCTTTGGGCATTCAGACATTTTCAGAAATTCGCGAACGAAATCTCGTTTATGTCGATAAAACTGCGATCATGTTCAACATGGTCCAGACCTGCAAATATAGTTTTCTTGCCCGTCCGCGCCGTTTCGGCAAATCACTGCTTGTATCGACGCTTAAATCCTATTTTGAAGGCCGAAAAGACCTGTTCAAAGGACTTGCGATTGAGCAGCTTGAACACGAATGGATTGAATATCCCGTACTCCATTTTGACTTTTCGGGCGTCAAGTATTTGAATGGTCCTGAATCATTGGATGGTCTGCTTAACTGGCAGCTCTCTTTATATGAGAAAAAATACGAAATCATCTCTGAACACGAACAATTGAGTATCCGCATGACGCGCTTGCTTCATACTGCTGCTGAAAAAACCGGTCGAAATCTCGTTATTCTCGTCGACGAATATGACGCGCCACTGCTCGATTTGATGGGACAAGACGATGTGTTCCAGAAAACACGCAATATGATGCGCGATTTTTACAGCCCCATTAAACAAAATGACGGTCTGCTCAAATTTGTCTTTTTAACGGGCATTA
>JAZRVP010000233.1:0-7945 GCA_045599245.1 Myxococcota bacterium | reverse complement strand
AAGACCGCTTGGCCTCCGACTTCCAGCAGACCAAGTGTTTTGCCGTACTTTTTAGAAAAAATTTTGTTTTGTGCGGCCAGAACTGTGAGGAGATCGGAAACTTTGATATCGGCTGCTGCAAACTGTGTTTCATTTGCCCAGGCGGCAGTCGTGTTTGGTTCCGTTTCGAGCTGCATCATGGTGCTGAGCTTTTCCCAGGCCGAGTCTGTGGTAAGCGCAAGAAGACCGTCGCGATAGCCTGCATGAATATGTTGTCCTTCAAGCGTTATCGTGGCGTGAAGAATGCCATTTTCCATGTCGACTTTGGCTTTTTCTTCGGGAATAAACTTTTTCAGAATATTGACTTTGGCGAAAAAAGCATTGGATTTGTTGATGTCTTTAAAGGGAACAAAAATAGCAGCATTTTGAACGGCCATGATATCCATAAGCGACGGATTTTCGGCATCAGGTGCGGCGGAACCGTAAAATGCAGCCCAGACAGAGGCAATATTATAGATGATTTGATCGGAAACGTTGAGGTTAAGGAGTCTCTGGGTCAGTTTGTCTTTGGCATCATCATATTTTGCCCGATTTTTTTCTGAAACATACGGCAGGACAAAGGATTCGAGAACCTCCGGATCGAGCAGAAGCCTCATGACGGAGCTTGGGGTTGTCGAATTCATGCGTTCGGACCAGTTTCCGTTGGAACCTTTTGCCAGGGCGGAAATGAATTTACCTCTGGGCGTGTCCCGGAAGAGATCCCGTTTCCAGGAACCGATGACGCGAAGAGAAGGGCCTGTCTGGCGAAGCGAGAGTTCGGCGCCGGCAGTTTCTGTCCATTGAGCTGCCAGTCTGATAGGTTTGGGAAATTGTGTCAGGAGGCCGTCGGAAGACTTAAACCAGAGGGCCATGGGAGAACCGCTCAGGAGGCTGGAAATATCATTGATGTCGTTGTCAGGGATGCCGAAAGACAGGGTTTTGGAGAGTTCAGCGGTTGATGCGGCGCCGTTCGCGAGTCCTTCTCCGAAAACGATGACAGCCGCATGGTTGGGGGCAACGATGAGGGTTGCAAAATCCCTGTTCATGATCTGAATTTGTATATAAGTTTTTCCGCCAAATTCTTCTTCCTGATACTTTGGGCGGCCAAATTCTTCGTTTAGAAAGGTGTCAAACCAGGCTCTGAATGCCGTGATGTCGAAGACATCGGCGACAACAAATGGATTTTGTGCGTGCCATCCGGCAACAAACCCGGAACCGGTATGAAATCCGGCTTTAAACCAGCTTTTGAGAAGAGATGGATTGAGTTTGTAATGTGTTCCGAGGTCGGTCAGGACTGAGTTTATCTCTTTTTCATCGACGAGATGATAGGTTCTGGCTTCTTTGATGGTGTCGACAATCGAACCGTAGCTTGTGAAAAAGAGAGCATCCGGGTTTGAAGGAATGTCGCCGGCCAGTTTTTTCAGAGTATCAGAGGCCTTTGTCGGGTAATTATCAGGCATGACCTGAACGGCTTCAACCGTTTGAGGTTCCGGTGCAGAGGAGCATGAGAAAAGGCCGGGAACGAGGGTCAAAAGAGCGAAAGCGAGCAGGTCGCGTCGAAGGATGCGGTGATTCATGAAGAGATCCTGGCGTCATTCAGGAAATGCGGCGAGTACGCCGCATGAACGTAGAAGAAAAGACTATTTTTTGAAGGGATAGAGCAGGGAGAACATGACGGAATATCGGCTCACGGGAACCCCTTCTTTTTCGTAGTAGTAACGATAGGTCGGGGATTTTGTCATGCCTTCTGAGAATGCATAACTGCCTTGAAGCATGAGGCCAATGTTAGCACCGACGCCGACAGAGAGCTGAGGCTGAAGGATGGCATATAACGGGGTCTGATAGCTTTTCCGCGTGTTCCAGCCGGAGTTTGAAGCCGTATTCGGGGTTCCACCAACGAGAAACAGCGCCATATCAGCGGCAAGAATGTCATTCATGTATGTTGCACCTAGTTTGAAGCGGTGCATGGCGTCATCAGGAACGCGGTTCTTGTCACCGGAAGAAGTTTCTTCGGTGTTATACGTCTTCTGACTGTAGAGGAAGTTGTAATGTGAATAGATGTTCCAGTTTTTGCCGATGGAAGAATCGAGGCTGAGTTCGAAGCCGTAAATGTGAGCGCCTTCATCCTTTTTCTGATAGGGTGTATAACGATTTTTCTCACCGAGAATTGGGAAACCGTCAGCCGTGTACTGCATGATAATGAGGTTATCCATGAGTGTGGCAAATGCATCGAATCGAATTTTCATGAAATAAGTAGGTGTGAATAGAAAAGACAGCTCGATGTTGTGAAGGGTTTCAGGCTTGAGGTTTGGATTTCCGATGTAATCAATGGTGTCGATATAGAGCTGATAGAGGGACGGTTCCTTGAATGAATAACCGTAAGAAAGACGCATGGTCATCCAGTCGGTCCATTTTCCAAGGAAAGCGAAACGCCATGATGGTGCGTAGTCTGGGGCTTTGTCTTCTGACATATAGACGCGGTAGGCATCGAATCTGGCGCCGGCAGTGAGGATGATTCTGTCGTTCCAGAATTTCTGTTCATCCTGAAGGAAGATGGAAGGGGTGAGCTGTCCGAGCGTTGTTGCATTGAAAAGCGTTGTCACGCCGCTGTCATTTTTAATGGGTTTTCCGTTGCCGTCCATGAAGTCATTGCTTTGAATGTGCTGATATTCGAAAACGAGACCGGCAATGAGCTCATTCGCGTCGTAAATTCGCCACTGAAGTTGAGCGAGTGCGTAGAGTTTGTGCTGAGTGGTGTCGAAGTTGACTTTTGAGCCGTAGGCTTTAATGACGTCATCGGTTTCGGAGTCAGAAAAGTCATTGATGATTTCGTTGGTATCACGGAAATTACGATAGTGCTGATTATCGTAATAGTTGAGTCGGTAGGATAGAAGGGAGAGCCAGGAAATGCTGTCTCCGATGTTTGTTTCGTAAATGATATCGGTAAAGACTTCACGTCGATTGAAGCGATAAGAATACCGGTCGGTATCGATATGTTTTCCCTCAATGCTGCTGTTAGTTAGAATTTCATGAGAGCCGGTGTTATTGATTTCGGGCAGATAGCTGATGGTGTTGTAATCGATATTTGGAACGAATTCATTGCCGTCGGCGCCGGCATAAATATCGGTGAAACCGAGGTTGAGTTTGAAATCTTTATAGTTGAGTTTGAAATTGATGTTGTACCAGTGTTTATCGGAGTTTGAGTCGATATTTTGATATCGCATATCGAGAGCGCCGCCATTGCTGTTGATATTCTCATTTGCTTGAGCCATGGCGTAATTTGTATAGACGTAGTCACCGATGAGGCCTGGACCCTGGGTTGTATTGCCGGCGATGTGGCCTAAAATGCCGAAATTTCCGTCTTCGGAAGTGTATCCGGCAATTGCGGAAGCCTTAAATGTGAGGTTGTTTTGAATAGCCAGTCTGTATTCGCCGATGCGATCGATGTCGCCGGGATCTTTGGTAAAGATGTTGACGACGCCTTGAAAAGCACCGGAACCATAGAGAGCAGAACCCGGTCCCAAAACGACTTCGATACGTTTGATGAGTTCAACAGGATAAGTTTCATCTAGCCAGATGCCGGAATCTCGGACGTCATTCATGGGAACGCCGTTTTGAAGCCAGAGGATACGCGAGTTGTTGTCTTCGGTGCCGACGAGACCTCGGATCATGACGGACTGGAACTGAGATTTTGTCGTCATGGTTTGAACGCCGGGGATGTGTCTGAGAATTTCGGGAAGTGTTCTCCAGCCGTGAGCTGAAATTTCGCGGTCGGTGATGACGTGAATCGTGGACGGAGCCTCACTGATGAGCTGTCTTTTTTTGGCGGCGGAGAAGACGACGTCGCTTGCGTTTAGTTCCCAGCTGGCCTCATGTCTCCAGTCTTCGATAATCTTTTTTGAACCCTCGCTCGAGTAAGAATCGATGGGATGATCGGGATCGAGACCTGGCGGAATGAGGTTAGGTCCAATCTGAGCATACGCATCGGCCGCATGGAGCGTCAAAAGGGAGATTGTGGTGATTAATAGAAGTCTGGCTAGTTTCATATCTGTCTCTGAAAGGGTATGAAATGCGTAAAACACGAGATGATTTGAGTAGAGCGATTATCGTTGTTATTGCTGATTTTGTGCAGGCGGCGCATCTTCGTAGTGGCACAAATCGTAAATACCGAGAGATTTAGCAAGTTTTTTTTGGGTCGCAATGCAAGAGGCACCTGCGGTGTCGATGTCGAAATTTTGATGGGAGACATTTTCGTTTGTAAACATTCGTTTGAGCATGTTGAGTTTTATGACATCGATGTTTTCAATAACAGAGCCGGTGTCGGGATCGGACTGTGAACATGGCTGTTCGTAAGAATCGGCGTAGTAATCTTTAATGAGCTGTGAAAAAGAAACCGTCGGATCTGCGTAAGCGGCATTGCATATCGAAGTTTTCTTTTCGTTTTCACAACCAAGTTTGGCGATGGAAGCAACCGTGTCGCCGCCAGTCGCCAAATAGTCGGAAATAGCGACTTTTATGTTGGACGAAGAGGATTCAGAATATGTAAGTTCGCTATTATTGGCATTTAAACAGAATTCATTTTTTGAACAATCATTGAATCTGAGTGTGTATTTATCTGAAGAATGTTCATATTTTCCGTATCGACAAACGTCGCCTGTTTTTAAGCCAAATAAACAAACTTCATTTTGTGTTTTGATACGGTTTTTCATGTTATCGCTGAGATAATAGAGTGTGGTGTAATGCTGTTTGTCGTTTGTCAGGAGAATTTCCTGGATTTCAATTTTACTGTTATTCCTGGTGTAAGAAAAATTAAAGCCTGCAAATGCCGGGAATGCGCCGGATGTTCCGGATGAAAGCATATCCTCGAGAATGGTGGCAAGGTCTTCGGCATTGACTGTGATCAGGATGGGGTAATTGACGTAAGGAAGAAGCGTACTAAGAACTTCCTGATCGAGAAGATTGAAGCTGATAAGCTCGCGAATGGCGCCTGAATTGAGAAGAACAGCATCCGGGATTTCTGTTAAATATTTTCCGTTCTGCTGTTCTCTTTTACTCGATCTGAGATATTTGAGGAGGGCGTCTGTAACAAAATTTGAAGCAAAGGTGCTGAATATACGAATTTCGTAGTCTTTGTCTTCTGCATCGGCTCGATAATTTCCCAATGAACAAACATATTCAATTTTGAATTCACATTTTTGAGATTTTTGACAGTCTGCAATCCAGTGTGTTGCGTTGTAAAGACAGGTCCACATTTCCTGAATATTATTTAAGAAATGGATATTTTCAGCCGGATAGTCTGTTTCAATCATTTCCTGCTGGCAGGCTTCACTGCTTGGGGCTTGTGCATCTTCAACGGATTGAGCCAAATCAATTTTGTATTGAATAGCATCTTCGTAGAAACTGTTGCATTCTGCAAATTCATCACTGTTTGATGCAATGATGTCGTCACAAGTCTTTTTGTCATATTCATCGGGGTTGTAGTTCATATCAAAAACGGGTTCCAGTTGGAAGCCTGTCAATTGAGTGAGGAACCTGCCTGAAATGCCTGCAATTTCATCATCATTATTACTAATAATTTTGAAACTGGCTTTGGCAACTTCAAATCCTTTGGATGGAAGCTCAATAAATCGAATGTGGGATTCCGGTGTATTCGTTGTGTCGCTCATCGAATAACTTTGAAGGCCAAGCGCATTGAGTGCATTTGAACGATTATTAAGAGTTGATTTGTAGTAATTGAGGATGGAGTGATTGACGAAAACATCATTGATGGGCTTGTCTGCGGAATCGTAGCAGCCATTGACGTTAAAAGTCATGATATCGTTTTCGGATTTGCATTCACCGGTGGCCATTTCATTGCCAGGAACAATTTGTGTGAGAAATGCCTGGTCGTTTGTTTCGCCGAAAACCATGATGATATTATTCAGTATCTCTTTATGAATAGCGTCTCTCATATCATCGGCTGAGGCGTTACTTTTGCCTTCATTTGTGCGATAGGCGTCCAACATTTTTTGTGTCACGACAATTTGGCTTTCGCAGGGATATTTTGCAAAGAGACTGCTGTTTTCATCATTGTGATTGTCGCGAATGGCATCAGCAAAGGCTTTATCGAGGGAGAAGAGCGCATTGAAAAATTCAATGATGCTTGATTTGTCGGTAAAAATGTGAGCGAGAATGAGGAAAGCCCGTGCATTTTGGTTGTATGCTTCCTCTAAAGTATTGATGACGGAGCAGTAATCGGTGATGGTGAGCGTTCCGAAACGTCCTCGTGCAATATTTTCTTTTGCATTGCTGTCGAGAACGCCGACAATTGCCATTTTAAGCGCATCTTCTTTATCCTCGGAATCGGTCGGGTAGATGTTTCGAATAATATAAGATGATGTATTAAGAAGATTGTTAGGAAGATTGAAAAAGTTTGTAATAATATATTTATAATTGGCGGAATTAATAATATTTTGTAAATAATTCAGAGAACTGTCAAAACTGTGATTTCCAAAAGTATCGACGGTGAAATCCAGATAATTGAGCATCTGAACGGTTGGAATTTCGTTGAAAGTGTTTGACAACGGCAGGCCGGCACCAATGTTGTCACCGCTGCCGATGTGAATGGATGTCGTTGAGTCGTCTGAATGCATGAGGGTATTCCAGACGTAATTAATTCCCCAGGTTCCCGAACGATAAACAGTACATGAATAAGAATATTCATTGGCATCATTAACGATACACGAACTGGTTACATCGTCAGGATTGTTTAAATCATCTGGCTCGTCAGGATTGGGCGGAATGTCGGAACTATCTTTGATACAACTGCATTCAAATTTGACATCAAGGTTTTTGTCTAGTTTTTCATCATCCCGGTAGCCATAGGGATGGAAATAGAGTTTTTCGAAATTATCCTGTGAAGGAGCTTCGAGCACTGCATCCAGGCAGACTGTAGACTTGTTTTCGGGATCAGAAGAAGTATTGATTGCAATCTGACAGGTATCGCTATTTTCAAAAAGGACTTTGAAAGTCAATGTATCTTCTTGAGGAACGATGCGACTGGCCCATTCGGAGAGCATATATACGTCAAGATTGTATTCTTCACTTTTTGGTTGATTAAAAGTTGAAGCAGGAACAACGGGTTCTGGCCCCTGACAGGCCAGGCATAAAGTGCCGGTCGCGGCGAGTAAAAAAGCCGTCTGCAGATAATTAAAAAAACGATATTTGTGCATACCAGAACTCCGGCAACAGAATATGCAATGATATAAAAAGAATATCGAATTAAAAAAAAGAGGCGTAATGAAAACGCCCCTTTTTATTACATCGTGAAGAGATGGACTAGTGCTGGATCAGTGCGAGTAACTGCTGAGCAATGGCTTCAATCTGAGCATCCTTGGCAGTCATGGCGTTTGTGAGGGCATTATAGGCAGCCTCGGTGGCTAAGAGAGCTTCAATTTGTTCAGCCTTGGCGGCATCAGCGGCGATGAGAGCTTCGAGCTGTTCAGCCTTGGCGGCGTCAGCGGCGATGAGAGCTTCGAGCTGTTCAGTTTTAGCGGCATCGGCAGCGATGAGTTCTTCAATCTGCTCATTTTTAATGGCATCATTCTGAGCGATCTCATCATAAGAAGCGCCCATCTGAGCGGCTTCTGATTTGAGGGCATCGGCGATGGCTTCTGCGTTCTGGCATCTTGAAGCCAGGGCATCGCACTGGCTCTGGAGCATGGTAATTCGATTGTCTTTGGTTGTAATTTCGGATTTGAGAACAGTGATTTCGTTTTTGAGAACGGTGATTTCGTCGTTAAGTCTGGATGTGTCAGCGGCTGAGATGGCGCTCTGACTGACGGAAGAGAAAGATGCCGAAACGTGAGCTGCCGGTTTTGCAGAGGCAGATGTGCCAATTCTGCTTCCGAGGGCAGAAGAGGCCAGGCCGGCTTGCGGGAAAGAGGGT
>JAZRVP010000232.1:0-7213 GCA_045599245.1 Myxococcota bacterium | reverse complement strand
GGGCTGAGCCCTTAAGAATCCGCAATATTTTGGTTGGTATTAGCTTTTGGGGCTGCCTAATTATTATTACCCCGCCGGGGCCCCACCGCCCGGCTCTCATCATTTTCAGCCTAATAATTGCGAAATACACTGCTCATATTTAGTAGATTGGTGAATTGATAGTGGCTGAGTAGTAACAAGGTGGAATTTTAATTTCACTTTTTTCTTGTCATTTAATTGATATTGAATTATCCTAACTTTGGTTTAGAGTTCTTTAAAGTTTAAGCATCATCAATTTGAAGAACATGAGTGGTATCTCGTCATGTCTCTTCGTTTCAGCCATGCAGATGAATGGCTCATTATTTTTATTGTGTTCAGTCTTGAGTTTTCCTTCTAGTAACTCTCCACCAAATATGCAGGTTTGTCATGAAACGCATCGAATTAGCAATTGTTGCTGCATTTGTTCTCATGTCAACGGCCGGGTGTGAACAAGACAAGAGTAACGAATGTATTTTTGGCGAAGCCGCTTGCACTGCCAGCAATGAAGCCATGTCAT
Source organism: Myxococcota bacterium (assembly GCA_045599245.1). Classification (GTDB taxonomy): domain Bacteria; phylum Myxococcota_A; class Bradymonadia; order UBA4248; family UBA4248; genus UBA4248. The sequence continues at coordinate 6,678 of JAZRVP010000232.1, read as the reverse complement.
GCACCGAAAATGGCACATGGGAGCTCGTAAAAAAGTGCAAGAAATGCCTGATCGACGAATTTGAAACCCACGCTTACTGCTACGAGGACGAAGCCTGTGCTGTCGATTGCATTAACGGATGCGATGAAGACACCGGCATCTGCATTTGTCCCGAAAACTGCAAGGGGCACTGCAACAAAGACGGTTCCTGTCAGGAAAATATTCCCTCATCATGCAAGGGTAAAAATTGCGCTGTCGGATGCGACGAAGAAACAGGAACGTGCATCTGCCATGACAGCTGTAAAGACGAATGCGACACCGACGGTTCATGCCTCAATGTTCAAAATTGTTTATATGGCACAAACAAAGACGAAACCTGTCTTTGCAACGAAAAATGTCCCGATGTCTGCAACAGCAACGGTTCATGTATCGATTCTAACCAAAACCACATGATCGACAGTTTTGAAATCGTCCAGGCAAAATCCTGCAAAGTCCATCAGGACTGCGACTCTGCCCCCGGCTCCGGCGACGGTTTCTGCGACAGCTTCATCGGCAATCACTGCGCCACAAAATGTTCAAATGACGCCCAATGCATGCCCGATGAACACCTTTACGGCAGTACATTTCATTACGTTTGCCGAACCGATGGACGATGCGCGCCTGACACATTCGAAACCGTCTGGAAAACAACAAACGATGACCATAAAGTCGTCATTCACCTTCACAATGCCAAAACCTGCAGCTTTGACATCGATTGGGATGATGAACAAAACACCGATGATAACAAACACATCAGTTCTTGCGCCGACGATCTCGCTCATGAATACTCAATTCAGGGCGAACATCATATAAAAATCAAAGGCACGCTCGATGGATGGCGCGTTACCGACACCAACACTGACAACTACCACAGCTTTGATGCCGATGCCTCAAAACTCAAAGAAGTCGTCTCTTTCGGTCCCGTTCGTCTCGACCATCACACCTTCGTTTATGCCAGTTCCCTCAGAAGACTCTCCCGGATCGATATCCCCGATTCCACAACCCTGACCTCTCTTTCATACGCTTTTCACTTCGCCACAAATTACGGCAGAGACTCTCAACTGACGGACTATTTCGACAAATGGGACACTTCCAATGTCACGGATATGTCATATATGTTCGAATACGCAAGCTATTTCAATAAAAACATCGCTGACTGGAACACTTCCAATGTCACGAATATGTCATATATGTTCGCATATACTGAAAGATTTAACGATAACATCGGAAAATGGAACACTTCCAACGTGACCACCATGGAAGGAATGTTTGAATTCTCCAAATCCTTCAATCAAAATATTGAAAATTGGAACACTTCAAACGTAACCAATTTTCACGCCATGTTCTATAAAGCCACAAGTTTCAATCACCCGCTTGAAAATTGGAACACTTCCAGTGTCACAAATATGATGGCGATGTTCTCTCAGGCTCTGGCATTCAACCAGGACATCAGCCACTGGAACACTTCCAGTGTCACAAATATGGATTTTATGTTTGCCGAATCTCCTTTCGATCACGATTTGAGCGAATGGAAACTTCCTAAAATTAAAAATTTAAATAAAGTCTTCTATAAATCCAAAATTTCGGAAGCCAATTTCTGCAAACTCATCACAACCGGCATTTCAACCTGGGCTAAAAATCTGGAAAATCTCAATTCCGACTATCAATGCCAAACAGAAGACCAGAAACAGAATAATACCCTCAATCATATTCCAAAACACAGACATTAGGAGGCTGTTTTGGCCCGTCCCCGCATTCATCATGCCCTCTGCTGCCACAACAGTTTCGCACCAGAGGGCTTTTTTTTAGGGCACATCACATAAAGCGCGGCTGTATGCCGAAGGCATAGGCCGCGCCGCCTTGCGTATCGGCCAAAGGCCGATAGCAGGGCCCCCAAAAATAACACTCACGAAAGACTGACACAGAATCGTCTCTTTTATTTGTTATCTGCAGGTATGCTGCTGTGTACACGTCTTCCCTGCCGGACATCCTTCATAGGAACCATCGGCTTTACGAATGCATTCGACACAGACATGATATCGGCAAATGAGGCCGACGCCGCAATCTGCATCCTGCTGACACTGATCTTTGCAGCACATGACACCGCCCTGCTGATCGGGCTGCGATTTCACGATATCCTCGGCTTCATGAAGCCCATCCGTCCGGTTGCCGCAGTTCCAGGCCGCAGAATATGATTTGCCGTTGAGCGCGGAAAAATAATCGATGGAGTGCCCAATGCCGCCGCCATAACAGGCATCACCGGGTGAATAGTTTGGACATGTCACATTTCCGCTCCCGTCTTTGCGACAGCCACAGTTATTGTTCAGAGCAGAGCAAAGGTTATGGCTGGAAAGCTTGAGCGGATCGCAATCACCGCCGGTCGCAAAACAACCGAAGTTGCCGCATCCGAAGATATCGTTCATGTTAAGCGGAATACCAACGGTATCGGGATCACAGTTAAGACTCCCCGTCGATGATGTACGAGTAATAAAGAGAACCGGCTCGTTCTGATTAACGCCGTCCAGAATGCCGTTGCAGCCGTAATCGGAACGCGTCATGACGTCACCGCGTCCCAGACACACATGCCAGCCTTCGGCACACAAATCTTCAAGATTGCACCCCACTCCGGCAGCATTTTCACCGTTATTTCCCGATTTTCGATCACAGGACGGAACATTGTGATGAATACCGGGTTTCTGCCAGGCGCCGCCGCAGGCAGCAAGATTGTTGAAACGAATCAAATCCAGAAAGCCTTCTCTCGTCCCGTCTGAACAGCCCACAATCTCCGGCACCGGCTTGCACGCACCATTCGCACACTGCTCGCCCAATGAACACTGCCTGCCCAGTTCGGATTCCGCCTTGCAGGCACCACTTGCCCCGCAATTGTAATAATCCGTCATGCCGTTGACTTCACAACCCGTCAGAACATTGCCATCGCAATCCGCAAATCCCGTTTCACACGCCGAAATGATGCATTTGCCCTCGGAACACTGCGTCGATGCAACATGCGAAAATCCGTCACAATCCTCGTTCACAACGCAGTCGCCGGCGTTTTCCGGCTTGACAACTTTTTCGGCTTCACAGCCATTTTCGGCACTCCCGTCATTATCTTCATACCCTTCGGCACAGACATGACACGCCGACCAGTGATGTGCATTCAGATCGACACAGCCATCGTCACATTTGACGCCATTTTCGCACTTATCTTTATCATCATCGGAAGTTTTGTCGTCGGGATTGTTCTCCGATACGGACTTTTCACAACCATTGGATGCCACTTTGTCTTCATCCTCGAACCCTTCGGCACAGACATGACACGCCGACCAGTGGAGTGCGTTCAGATCAACACAGGCATCATCGCATTTGACGCCGGTTTCGCACTTGTCTTTATCATCATCAGAAGTTTTGTCGTCGGGATTGTTCCCAGAAACGGCCTTTTCACAACCGTTGGATGCATCTTTGTCTTCATCCTCAAAACCTTCGGCACAAACGTTACAGTCGGACCAATGAAGCTCGTCAAGGCTCACGCATTCATCGCCGCACTCGACACCTTTTTTGCATTTAGAGGCTTCCGTTTCGGCCGACTGATCATCTTTCTTCTCACAACCGTTTGCAGAATCGCCATCCTTATCGACATATCCTTTTTTGCAGACATTGCAGTCGGACCAATGCATCTTTGAGAGAGATACACACTCATTGTTACAGTTAACTTTGGATGAATCGCAATTAATTTTTATGGGTTCGGCATTGTCCTCACAGGCACAAAAAAACATGCCGGCCATCGCGAGTAAAAATAACGTACTTTTTTTCATATAATATCCTGTCAAATATTCAAATCATCCCCCGAATATTTTTCCAGTGTGATACCATACCCGTTTCACGAAATGATGTAAAGACGGCAGAACCACATCAGAGGTTACTACTCACCGGGGCTCTGCCCCGAACCCCGCTGGGGCTTTGCCCCAGACTCCGCCAAAGGACTGAGTCCTTTGGAATCCTCAATATTTTTAGTTGGTATAAGCCTTTTGGGCTGCCTAACCATGCTTCCTCGCCGGGGTCTCCCCCCCCGGCTTTCCTCATTTTCCGCCTTATAATTGCGAAATAATCCATCTTTTTCCGAGTTTTTCCCATATTTAATAGATTTGTGGAATTAATAGTGTCTGAACTGTAACTCAGGATTTATGATTTACCACACCGTTTTATTTTATAATCAACTATGCTATTATTAAGTTTTTTGACGGTTTTTATCAGTCAATCAACAGGAAATTGAAATGCATAAAAAAATACTATTCATCACATTAGCTTCTGTATTTGCAATGTTTATTGGTTGCGATGACAGTTCATCGGAATCAAAGACACTGCCTGTTCATAAAACAGTTACCGACGATGATAATGATCCCTCGGAAACGCCCGACGACGAAGGTGACGACGAAGACAATACGGGAAAAAATGGCAATACGGATAAGAAAAATCCGCAGAATGACGACGGAAACAAAACCGATTCATGCGGAAACGTCGATCTGATGACCGATGACAACAACTGCGGCTCATGCCGCAATCAGTGCGGCAGATATGAAACCTGCATCGAGGGCACGTGCACGTGCAACGAAGGCTATTTTGACTGTGACAGCGACGGCATCTGTGAAACCGAAGGCGAATGCGAATGCACCGAAGGACAGACAACAGAATGCTACCTCGGAACCGATGAAACAAACGGCGTCGGTGCCTGTCATGGCGGCACGATGAATTGCATTGTCGTCCCGGGATACGGTTCGACATGGGATTATGCAAACTGCGAAGGACAAGTCCTGCCCTCCCATGAATACGTTTGTGATTCGCAGCAGCCGGATTTAGACCTGGACTGCGACGGCAGACCGGACGCTACACAGGACGACGACGGCGACGACTACACAATTTGCAATGAAGCCGGCGACGCCATTCTCGACTGCTGCGACAACGTTCAGTCATGCAAAACTACCCGTCCCGATCTCATTCATCCCAATCAGGAGGACTGCTTTGGAAACGGAATCGACGACAACTGCAGCGGCACCCCCGATGACAACCCCGATTTCCTCTGCGGACAGGCTTCGGGCGGAGATGAAAATGCCTGCAAAATTAAAAATAGAACTTGCAGCAATCTCACGACCTGGAAATACAACGAAAAAAGCAACATCTCAGCCACCGGTGCTCTGGCTCTGGCACAGGCTTTCGACGCCTGCCTCGACATCGTGACGGAAGCCTCCATGAAACCCGGCCTCATTGAATTTTCAATCTCTCCGGCTAGTGATTACAACATCGGCATTGACCCAAGACAATTCAACATCAAGGACGGCATGTACGATGTCCTTGGAAACAAGCTCATTGAACCGCGAGTCGGCGGTTCATTCGTCATTTTGTCCTCCGGAATTGCAGGCGACTCCCAAACCGAACTCCAGGCACACGGTGTCGATGACGTCAAAATGTCACTCGGCGGTTCGATTCCCGAACCCTACCGAACGGCCCACCATAATCAGCTTCAGACGCATCCCTTGTGCGCCTCCGGCGGTGCCGATATCTACGATACCGTCCGGCTTCATCTCAAAATGAGAGCCCCGGAAACAGCCAAAGGTATCAGTTTCGACTTCCGTTTCTTCTCCCGCGAATATCCCTATTACGTCTGTTCCAAATATAATGACTTTTTCCTCGCCCTTCTGACCGATGAAAATGGCCAGCCCATTGTCACCGATACGAGCGACACACCGGACGGCAATATCTCATTTGACCGCGCCGGAAACCCGATTTCCGTCAACAACGCATTTTTCACGACATGCGCAGCCTCCCCGTGTTCCGGAGTCTTTGAAAAAGCCATGTCCGACAAATGCCCGGCCATGATGTCCTGTGACGCCTCAACTCAAACCTGCGGCGGCGACCTCTGCACCGACGGCATGACCGAACTCGCTGCCTATTATCCGGAATTTTACTCGGGAACAGGCGATGATCCAAAGGTCAAACGCGGCGGCGGCACTGCCTGGCTCACGACAAAAGCTCCCGTCAATCCAGGCGAAATCTTCAATCTCGATTTCTACATCTGGGATACAGGCGATCTGAGATTCGATTCTTCCGTCATTCTCGACAATTTCCAGTGGAGCTGTGAAGCCACAACCAATGCAACCGACTTCGCAAGTCCTGTCGAAGATATCAATTGATTCGAGATGCGCATCTCGCGCATCTCGCGCTCGCCTATCGCGCCATCGGCGCAATACGACTCGCTAACGCCGCTATCCCGTTGGGATACGCGGCGTTTTTTTTTGATTTTCGGCCTATGCCTTCGGCATACGGCCTCACCAGCCTTACCGCTCTGCCCTTTTCCCTTCCACCAATCCATGCTAGACTTTCATTACACGTTGCGACGCGATGAAGTCGCAGCCCATAGGGAGGTCAAATCATGGGAATGTATCTAAATCCGGGCAATGTGCGCTTTGAACGCATGAGAAATGATCTGATTTTTGTCGATAAATCCGGTCTGATTGACGAGATCAATAAGACCATTTGCACGCCATCAAGCTATATCTGCATGACGAGACCTCGTCGTTTCGGCAAAACGTATGCAGCCAATATGCTTGCCGCCTATTTCGACAAATCCGTCGATTCACACGCACTTTTTAATGACCTCGAAATTGC
>JAZRVP010000231.1:0-1278 GCA_045599245.1 Myxococcota bacterium | reverse complement strand
GTCGACCTTGGTCATACGGGCATTGCCAGCAGTTTGATTGACGTGGTCTGTGCCACAAAACCCTTTCGCGGTCATACCCCGTATGTCCTATTCCCACATACTGCACAAGTATGTGCTTTATCCCAATGTTCATGGCAGTTTCGGCTTGTCCGAAACGGCCATGGATTTTATCGTTACTGCATAACAACCCCGTTAGGGTGGAATATAAACGACTGCTTCTTCGTGAGCATTGCCCAAATCACACAAACCAGTTTGCGCATCGCTGCCGTCGTTGCCTTCCAGTGCGGCATTCTGTCCTTCTTCGATTTGAACGATCTGGCGACATCGCAATCGGGACACCACTTCGTCAGATTCATGACTGCGTTCGCAAGATATTTTCTTACCAGCGGATCCCCTTCTTTCGTGATTCTTCTCGAACCTTCGTTTTTCGACGATTCGGAACGCGTCAACCCCAATCCGAAAAATGATGCGAGTTTGTCCGGATTTTCAAACCTGTATATTCCGTCGATTGCGGTGACAATAGTCGCCGCAGTCACGACGGAAATACCTCTTATTGTCATCAAAAGTCTGATGTCTTCAGACTTCTGGGCAAACTTATCCAGTTCGGATTTCGCATATTCCATCTGATCGATGGCGTTAGTCATTGTGTTCACCATCATCGTGATGGCCGGATCCTTCAAATCGAGGAGATACTTTCTGTATTTCTGTCCCCTGACGTCTTTGTATTTCGGTTGCGGAATGTTGTGAAGTTCCATGTATTCCTGGATACTGAGATTCATGTCATCCACGATTGTCGACATTTTGTTGTTCATCCTGACGATTGCCTTCAATTTCATGTTTTCGTCGCTGGATATGTGGCTGCGTCTTATGAACTTGCGACCGGACCATATGTCTTTGCAGAGATACGCCAATTTGCACGCGTCGACATTGTCTGATTTGTAGTTGGTGCCGGCAATTTCCTTAATCGAACCGTGGCCCGTGTGGGCCACATCCACTGCGTATCCGCGATCGTACAGATAATGGAATACGAAATGTGCGCGGGTGAGATTCTCGAAAACGATGCGGCATTCGTCCGGCGAATACTTTTCGATAAGACAATCCAGCCCTTCTGGCGTGGTCGGATAATCGATCATCTCATCGATTGTCTTGTCGTTCTCGTCAATTACTACTGCTGTCCAGATACGTTTATGTACGTCTATACCAATAAATTTCATGGCCTCTTACCTCTTGTTTCTTACTTCAACGAAGTAAGGGGCCACTTTTAAGGAAATCGTTTGA
>JAZRVP010000230.1:0-3839 GCA_045599245.1 Myxococcota bacterium | reverse complement strand
TCCAACGCGGTGCGTTGCATGCAGCGCACCCCAAAGGCCGTATCGCCGATGGCGATAGGCCGAACAGCGAGCCGTAGGGCCGCAAAATTTTGCGGCTCAAAGCGAGCCCCACATATCACGCCGATGCACGCTGCGACGCATATCATTATCTGCAGTAGGTCTGACTGACTGGCACCCACGCCAGCGGATCGTAGTCGTCATCGATATATTTGCACATTAAGCAATCCGCCTGCTGCTCGTTATACGATGCATCTACCGCGAAATCGCCCTGTTTGGTATTTCCATACCGATCGCATTTTCTGCCTTTAGCTGTGGATGACAAATTGTTTACATCACAGGTTGCCCCATCGCCATCTCTGGACATAAGGCACACTCTGCACTTCATCGTATGTAATTTTGAGCCGCTGCACCAAACAAGCGTATTGTCGTTACAATATGAATAGACCTCAGAGCATCGGTCGCCCGGCTTCAGACACGCACCTGTCTCCGAGGAACAAACTTCATATTCGCATGTTGTTTTTTTCCACGTTCCATTCACACATGTCTCAACCGATTTAGCATCGTGACAACGCGTCTCACCATCTTTACATGCCCTGCATTCTCCATCACTGCAGACCTTGCCATCAGAACATGTGACGGATTCCCAAACACCGCCTACGCCGCAAACAAATGCCATCGCATCGGTGACGCATTTTTTCTCACCCGGTGAACATTTCTCTGCGCATTCGCCGTTGTAACACGTGCTTGTGCCCGTACAGAAATTGCCAATCTCCCAAAATCCCGATTGGTTGCAGATGGACACCTGTTTTTCTGATACGCACTTCTTATTGCCCGGCACACATTCTTTCGTCAATTCAACGCACTGATTGACGCTGCATCTGGGCCTGTCAACCGGACATTTCGAATAAGACCAGTCATTTCCTACGCATGTCGCCAGCGTATCATCATCCACACATTCAACTTCGTTGTTCGTACAGCTGGCTGGAGCACATTCATTCGTGTCCGAATCGCACACGGGAACATCTGGGGGACAGTCCATAAACTGCCAGAACAAATCCGCTCCGCAGATTTGAATGCGGGCACTGGATACACATCGTTGTTCACCAACCGTTTTGCACGGCAGCGTAGATGTCACATTTTCACCCGTACATTGCCCGGCCTTGCACGTCGTTGCGCCAGTACACATAATGGGTTCTGACCATGCGCCGGAAACACAAACGCGATATCCTTTATTGTCCGCCGTACACTCAGGAACAGTCGATGTGCATTTCTCTGAAGGAACAACACATTCACCATTCTGACACGTCATGACCGCTCCGCATGACATCACGTCTGACCATGTTCCAATCGTCGCGTTCCCAGTAACTGAACACATCATATATCCTTTATTGTCACTGGAACACGCACGCTGTTCGACAAGACATGGACTCCCCGGTATGGCACATTCGCCTTCCGCACATGTCGGTTCTTCTGCATCAGAATCATCACACGAAGGCAACATCACCCCAAACATTGTTATTACCGCCGCTAATGACAAGCCATATAATATTCGACTTTTCACAAATCCTCCTGCATACTATTAATGTTACCATTTGTATTTTGAATTATTTCCATTCACTGACAAATTTCAATGAACATAGATTTTTTATCACTTTTTTTTTGAAAAGTCATTCATTCCATCTTCAGGGCATGATAATTAGTTATCCTTCTGTCTGTCATAATTGCCCCATAACGTGGTATAATGGACCGTCTAATGCATCGACACATACTTTCCGGTCATGAGTTTTCCCGAAGGTTCAACCTCTGGCAGGAACCGCTATCAATACCCCGCAAAATCAAGAATCTGCCCTCCGGATTTATTATGCACAACCCTAAAACATGGATATTTACCGCACTCTCTATTCTTGGCCTGGGATGCAGTTCGCCTGCACAATCCCAATCTCCGGCTGATGCTGCGACATGGCACGACGAACTGTCCTTCGGGTATATGGACACCGACGACGCCAAAGAGGCCGCTCAGGCATTCAAATTCGCCAAAAGCTCCGGTGGCTTCGAAAATTATTACGCGCGCTTTAATCTCGGAAATCTTTACTTCGTCGAAGGCAGCACGCCTCCCCCAAAATATGTCCAGGATGCCGACGGTAAGAGTGGCTATCTGGGAATCATTATGGGCAAAAATCCACGCCTCGTTCCCCTGCCTGACAAGGCTCTGTTCGCTCAGTTTATGACCGCTTTCAGACCCGATCGCACCAAACTCAAGGGGGATAGGCTCAACATGATCCTCCGTTATCTGGCTGGAACCGGCGAAATTCTTACCAAAAAAAGCATGGATGACACCAACATCCGTGAGCGTTACCAGATTGAACCCCAGGATCCAAGCTGGACTGAAGAAAATGAATCACTCGTCTTCAATTATTATACCTACCGTTCACGCGGAAACAGCATGATGGCTCCATATCTGGCTAAATGTCAGCTTCATGTCGACAGCGCCCAACAATTCACGCTCGAATGCAACCCCGTCAAAGTGCTGTAATACGTATAATTTTAGATTTGGAACGCCGCTATCTAACGATACGCGGCGCCTGGCGTCGGCTATGTGCTCGAAGCTGCTCTGCATCTTCTGTGCGCATACACCGACGCTTTTCTACGAATTGCCCCCCTCTATTCTGAACCAGCTTTCTACGCGCTTCGCCCAACCCTAAAATGAATTCTCCACTGTACGAATTGGCATCATATTTTCCCAATTAAATCAAACCATTACACTCCTGGATGATGTTCAGGGCCCTCCTAACCCGCCACCGCCGCCAGCCCGTTTTCCGGCGCGCTCCGCGCACAAAATACACTCCTCCGGCGGCGACTCTTTCCTTTTTGAAAAAGTCACTAACGCTCCAGAAAGCGCGTACTCTCAATGCGCCTGGTGCCGTAAACGGGCCATACTCAATGTTCTTCGTCAAGATTATTGAGACGGTTTCGTTACGTTATTTGGTCGGTTCCTACATCCACGCGCATTTGTTCATTTCATGGCTACATTTGAGAGATGAAGCCATTACAGCAAACGAGCTAGACCTCGGTCACCTGTTGTTTTCATCATTTATTCAGCATCATACCTCCTGCAAAGCCTCGTAGCCCTGCACTATATATGATGCCATCGAGAATCATTTGTTACAGTTCGCACGTCGATTTTTTTAGACATAAAGTGTTGTTAATATAAAACCAATCACCACCTCACATATTTCGGCACCGCAGTTCACATACTGCTATCGCTTACAAGCCACTCAAACCATTCATATACCAGACGCTGCATTTGAAACCGCATCTATTGCCATGATTTCGTTTATTGACTTCACCAAATCTATTTTTGAATGTCAAAACTTACAGAGCCCAGCGAGTAAATGAAATGTTAACTTTAATTCCCCCTTGCCATAATGGGCTCGTCACGTAGTGACAACGGGAACATCTGATCTAAAAGTTATTTGTATGCTTTTCTGGGCTTTGCCCCAGCCCCCACCAAAAGAGCTGAGCACTCTGGAATCCACAATATTTTAGATGGAATAAGCATTTGGAGCCGCCTAACAATTGTTCCTCGCCGCTCCCCCCCGCTTTCCACATTTTCTGCCTTAAAATTGTTTTTTTCAGAGGTTTCAAAGAGGTGAGACTGGATCGAGAAAAGAAGTTCATTTCATATTGAGAACTGAGGACAGTCGCAGAGCTATAACGTCCCTCAGTTACTATTCAACCGGGGCTCTGCCCCGAACCCCGCTGGGGCTTTGCCCCAGACCCCACCAAAGGACTGAGTCCTTTGGAATCCTCAATATTTTTAGATAGTATAAGCCTTTTGG
>JAZRVP010000229.1:0-6801 GCA_045599245.1 Myxococcota bacterium | reverse complement strand
CTCAGTGGCCACGATTTTGGCTTCGCCGACATTGAATGCATCGATGGGGCGTTGGGCATCCGTTTTGAGGATGTCGGCGTAGTCTTTGATGATGGACTCGGGCGTTTCGCCGCTTTGGATGCGGTTGTCGAAGTCGGCCCGAATGTAGTCGAGCGGATCAACTTTTGCGGGTTGTTTTGGCGGTTCGGACGTGACGGGCGCCGGTTTTGTGAGCCATTGCGCAATGCACCGGCCAGTGTCTTCGGTGATGAGAAGGGGATCGCTGAACAGGTGCGTGCGGTCTTTTCCGGCGCTGGCGATGTGGCTGTCGCGGTCAAGTTCAAACATGAGAGTGAATTCGTAGTCCATGCCGTCGCGCTGGATGGCGGCCAGGCCGACTTTTTTAGGCGTGGATTTGCCGTTTTTTTCGTCTTTGGTGATGACGTAATCGGATTTGGCGCGCATGGTGGCGAGGATGTTGAGGCGCGTGCTGAGGATGGTTTCGATGAGTTTGGTGTGGCGAGGCGTGACATCGCCCCAGGCAGCGAAGGTGTTTCCTTTGTATTTGGCGAGGGCGATGGCGTCGGCGAGTTCGAGGCAGCCGCCGCGCCCGTTCCATTCGTGGCTGAGTGAGTCGATGATGAGGTTGGTGTAACCGGCTTCTTCGGCGGCTTTGATGACGCGAATGAAATATTCTGGCGGAAAACCTTTTGGATCGAGTTCGTCCCAGGTGTCGAAGTTAAAGAAATCGGCGTATAGGGACGCGCTGCCGCCTTCGGTGTCGAGGACGGCGGTTTTGCCGCCCAAGCCTTTGGCGAGCAGCAATGCGCTGTAGGTCTTGCCGGAACCGGATGGGCCGGAAATGGCGAGTTTGATGGATGTTGCCTGTTTGGTTGCCTTAGTAAATGCCATGGTTGATCTCCTTGTCGTTGGTGACTGTGTTGGCAATCAGAATCAGCTCGTTAGCGTTGACGGCGATTTCGGTGACGAGTTCACGAAATAGCGGCAGATTGGCGTTGAAACGGTTGAGGTCGATGGTGTCGGCCATGCGCGTGGCTCCGATAATGGCAGACACGGCTCTGTGTTTTTGTTCATCGATTGAAGGTGTCTCTGTGTCTGTCATGATTCCTTCTCCACGATGTCATTCATGCCTTTTGACAGAGCCTCAGCATCCGTCCAGAAGTCCCACTTTTCGTCAGACTCATGCTTTGAGGCAATTTCGTTAGCATCTTTTACTGATAGAAAATACATGTAATTCTCGTTTTGCATGGCAAAATCTCCTTGGTTGTGATAGGACACACTTATCGCGTTAAAATTTTAATTGGCATGGTGCGCATTATACAGCGCACCTATGTACATTTGCACCCCTAAAGAATATTAGGGATGAGTTTTACAGACTTTCGTTCAGATACTTCCGGCAGCCATTCAGGCCATTGGCCTGATACGCCTCGCGCATTGCATTTAGGATAACGGCTTTGTCGGCACAGGATGTGTCGCCCGTCCGCTCAAAAATTTCTTGCTGATGCTGCGCATAGTCATCTATCCAGCCAATAATTCTGTCACGCTCACCACCATAGTGACGGTGTTCCAACTGGTTCATGACGTAATAAGCAAAGTCACGCTTGTTCATTCTGTTTTCTCCAAGGTTTGGTCTTAATTCCTGCTGGATGTCTTACGTCCGGCAAAAACGACGAATGGCATGTGGGTGTTAAGACAGCGTCCTTGGAAAACGCCCCTACCGCTTTCGAGTATGACGGTAGGCACCCACATGCCACGAATATGTGTAGCACGATGTGCAAGATTTTGAAATCCGATTTTTCCAAGGTCAAGTGTCGCCACCCTAACGTCGGGATGTCTTACGTCCCTTCGTTGACCTGCTTCATCGCTCCATAGACTCATGAAGTCAACTTCATAATGTCGATTTTTTTCGATGTCAGATTTTTTGTGAGTGATGATTGCGCGCAAGCGCGTTTTCCTCTCTCTTTTTATTATTTTGTATTGATCTATTTATATATATTAGGTGGCGTAAGTTGTTGAAATTGCTAGACTTTTACGCCTCGCAGACGCCTCGCAGACGCCTCGCAGACGCCTCACAGACGCCTCACAGAGGGTTCGATGGGGCGGGATTGGGGCGGGATTTGGCGGGATGGGGCGGTGGGAGGTTTAAATCGCTCGCTTTGAATGGTGGGATTGGGTATGATATGGGCAGGACTGTCACGCCAAAGATGGTGTTGCCTGTTGACTGTGCCGTGTGATGGGGATTGGAGGTTTGGGATGAAGAAAACGCTTTCAGTTGATCAGTTGTTACTAGACGTTAAGAACCCTAGGCTTGATTCGGACGAAAGTCAGATCGAAAGTCAAGCTGATGCCCTTTCGGCCATTTTGGCGGATGATGTCGAAGACGCATTGAATTTAGCCAAGGACATCATCGACAACGGATTAATCGAGTCTCAGCTTATCCTTGTTTTTTTTGATGAGCATAATTACATCGTTAAAGACGGAAATCGCAGAATTTCTGCTTTAAAACTCATAAAGCATCCAGACATTATTTCAGATGCAAGTTTAAGAGCTAAATACGCAGAGCTACATGAAAAGGTAAAGCTCAATAACCAAACTGATATTTATGAGAAAATAGAATGTTCGGTCATGAACGATGAAAACAAGGCAGATAAGACTGTAAAGAAGATTCATACCGGTGCCCAAAAGGGAACTGGACAAAAGACATGGAATGCACAACAAATTGAACGGTTTGAGGCATTTCATAATCCGAATAAATCAAGCCTATGGATATCATTTAGTAATGCAATCAAACAAAGAGAGGATATCCCAGAGCAATATAAACGCGGCCTTGCTTATGTCGCTAAAACGAATGCTGAACGTGCGTTGAAAGATTCTAATATTGCTAATGCGCTTGGCGTACAGAGGGACGGCAACAACATTGCAATTGCAAGCATTACAAATGAACTACTGTTGTTCCTCTCAAAACTCATCAATGGGGAGTTGCACGTCAATGAGATTTACAAGGCTAATGATAGAAAGGCATTTGCTAGGAAGCTCAAAGAGGAAGCTAAAAGTATATCTGATATTCCTTCTGTCACATTGCCAGCACAAAAACCATCACTTATTGATTCGCAAAAAGTGAACTCGATTCCTGTACCAGCCGTAACGGATGAAGATATCGAAACACCGCAAACAGGAGTGAAAACGGGTGGTATGTCAAAGTCTCGAAAGTCCGACTCTTTCAAGCCGACGACAGCAACAGAACCAACACAAAGTATTCCAAAGCGCAAAACGCTCATTGGCAAGAAACAGGTCATTGAAGAATCCGAACACGAAAGAATTAATGATATTTTTAGAGAATTGAAAACTCTTAATATTGATAAGTATCCTAATTGTGGTGCGGTAACGCTTCGCGTATTAATAGAATTTGGAACAAATGATTTTATTAAAAAACATGAATCTGAATTTCATTTTGAGAGTAACGAACGAACCAAAGAGGGCGAGCCAATATTGAGGGCTAAAATCAAGAAAATATGTAAATATTTGGTTGATAATGGCATTGTCGATAAGGCTGGTGTAAAACGTGCGAACACAATGACTGAAGATGACCGCAGGACTTCAGTTCATTCATTTAATAGTTATGTTCACAACGTGAATTTCACACCAATTCCTAACGAAATCAAAACGACATGGGATGATTTGTGGCTTTTCATTGACGCTATATTCAAGCATGAAAACAATGACAACGATTGATGTCAAGAATCTCACACCTCTGAGATATCCAGGTGGCAAAGGCAAGTTGGCGCATTTCATATCGGATTGTGTGAAAGCGAACGGATTGTCCAATGGCACTTATGTCGAGCCATACGCTGGCGGTGCCGCTGTCGCGTTGTATCTTTTGTTACACGGAGATGTGAAGAATATCGTTATCAACGACTTGGATCGTGGAATATATGCCTTTTGGTGGTCGGTCTTGAATGCAACTGATGAATTATGCCATCTGGTTCAGACAACCCCAATCACGATTGAAGAACGAGAACAACAGCGGGAGATACAGCAGAATAAAGCCTGTGCTGACTTGCTATCGCTTGGATTTTCCACGCTTTTTCTTAACCGTGTGAATCGCTCGGGGATCATCACTGCTGGCGTTATCGGTGGAAAGAACCAAACTGGCAAATGGAAGATGGATGCTCGCTTCAATCGTACAGAGCTTATAAAACGAATTCAGACGATTGCAGCGCAAAAAGAAAGAATTGCTCTTTTTAACAAAGACTGTGTAGAGCTTATAAGTTCATTACAGTTGGATGATAATACGCTTATTTACTACGACCCGCCGTATTATGATCAAGGGTCATCTCTTTACACGAATTTCTATAAGAAAGAAGATCATGAGTCATTGTCTCACTTCATTCAGAAAACTCCTGCGAAATGGGTGCTGACATACGATATGCATGAAAAGATTCTAGAGTTTTATCGTGGTTCGACAGTAAAAACGCTGAATTTGAGTTATTCAGCGACCACACGAAGAAGGGCGGACGAAATCATTGCTTTTTCGCCTGGTTTTCTTATTCCGAAAGTCACATCAAAGAGCATTTCCATCCAATAAGGACTAACCACCATGCTTACACTCATCACCAAATAGACCAAAATGGCATAATCTGTATTCAACAAAGCCCACAGCGATGTGGGCTTTTGTTTTAGAACGGGATATCGTCATCGAGCGGATATCCTTCGAATGTGTCATCGCTGAATGTTTGCTGATCATTGGATGGCGGTAGTGCACCGTTGGTTGGGGCCTGGGCATTGGCTTTCGAGGTTGCGATAAACAGGACGGTGTTAGCAATGATCTTCGTCGTGGTATGTTTGACGCCGTCTTTTTCGTAGCTGTCATAAGCAATGCGGCCTTCGACGTATGCGGGCGATCCTTTGTGCAGATATTTGGTGCAGTTGTCAGCGGTTTTGTCGAATACAGTGATGTTGTGCCAGTCGGTCTTTTTGTTGTCGCCGTAGCCTGTATCGGTGGCCAGCGTGAATGTGCAGACCGACTTGCCGGATTGTGTGGTTTTGCGCTCGGGATCACGTCCCAAACGCCCAATGAGCATGACTTTGTTGAGCATGGTTTAACCTCTCAGGTAGTTTTCGATGGTTGCCTTTGCCTCAATCCATCCGTGACAGATGGCGGTGGCATAGCCATTATCGGCGAGTTGGGTGAGCATGGTCTTTTGTTTGTCAGATGGACGGCCACCTTTGGCTTTTTTCATCTCAATGAACAGGCCCGCTGCATCCTTCTTCGGGAATGCCAGGAACAAATCAGGCACCCCGGCACGGACGCCTTCGGCTTTGAGCTTTGATGCAACAATGAGATTTCGTTCGCCACCGTTTGGGATGGCAAAAAGCAACTGTTCTGGAATGCCGAAACCATGGCAGGCGAGTGTCCACCATTGCATGAGCGTGACCTGCTCGATGTGTTCTAGGGATTTCATGATGGCCTACTCCCAACACCATTTTGTTTCCTTGATCTCAGTCACAACCTCATGCTTTTTGTGTTCAAGCTTCCTCACAGATGATATCTCGTATTCAAAGATTTCACTCTTGATGACCTTTGACCAAAAGTCATCAGCTTTCTTTCCACCGTATCTTGCGAACCATTCAGCCTCACCGAAATCATCAAAGTAGTCAGCACGCTGCTCTCTTCCCGTTTCGCACTTGCCTTCGACATCGCTATGGGCAATCGTAACTATCACTTTCCATATTTTTGTTGTGTCTTTCATAATGCAGTTTCCTGTCTAATGAATATTGCATTGCACATCATACCCATGTCATCCTCGGGATCGTAGCAACCAGTTGCTTGCATCTGGCCACAGCCAACCCAGTTTTCACCATCCCAGATGTCATGACATACGCCTCGTTCATCCAGCACAATGACATAATCAAAATTTGAATTCATGGTTGGTGTTCCGCACAAGGCACAGGCGAGTAGTAGTGTTTGGATCATTGCTGCACCTCGCGAGCTGCCAGACGTTTGAGCTCTGACTTTAACCATATATCCGATGGCACAAGGTAAACATCATTGCCATTCACAGGCTTTTTGATATCGAAAAAATCAAATGGGTTTTCGACGGAATTATATGTGCTTCCAAGTTTGACCTGAGCTGTCGAGCCAGTTTCCTTCATGATTCGTGTCAGGCGTGCAATGAGATCTGATATTGTCATAGCTCACCTCCCGATCCCATCTGTACCCGTCCAGAAATCATAGACAGACTGCTTCCTTGCTTTGATGTCGAGCGCAAAGCCCTCACATACACGCGCAATGGCATCGTCGCTTTTTTCACTCGTCCACGGAAGCTCTTTGACAAGCGAGTTGCCTTTCATACTGTCAGCCAATGACATGATCTCGCTGTCTAATCTATTCAGATAGTTAATCGTGATTCCAGATTCACACTTTCGGCCCTCTTTTTCGCTCAGCCGCCGATTGATCCGCTCTTTGCAAACACTTGTATCGACACACAAAAAGATTGCCACTGCCGGTGGCTCAAGATTCACCTTCATGTCGGAATGATGGCTCAGGTACGTCTCATAATCCCGTTCGCTGAAATACCCCAACTGCCGCTGGACATTCGCAAAGCACACATCGCCGTAATAGCTCCTGTCCAGAACGACAAAGCCGCCCTTGTGCCTCACCTTGCTTTGCGCATACTTCTGTGCCCGATACCGCCGCGTAAGCAGGAACATCTGCATCTCAAATGCCCACCTCGCCGAGTCGGCATAATAATCCGCCAAATACGGGTTTGTACCGTCCGCAGGTTCTGGAAGGTACTCACC
>JAZRVP010000228.1:0-6740 GCA_045599245.1 Myxococcota bacterium | reverse complement strand
GGAAGGGCTGAATAATTGTTAATTGTTTGTTTTTCCAGGGCTCTGCCCCGATTCCTCAGTTCGCAATATGAAATGAACTTCGTTTCCCGAGCCTGTCGGCTCTCCAACTCGTTCATTTCATTTGCTCACTGGGCTCTGTGGTTTTCGCCATTCACTGGATGGCGAAAATCCTCGGCTCCCCGCTTAAGGGCTGAGCCCTTAAGAACCGCAATATTTTAGGTTAGTATTAGCCTTTGGGGCTGCCTACCCATGATTCCCCGCCGGGGCCACACCCCAAGACAAAAAACAATCACGGATAAAGAAAAATGGCAGAATCACGCGAAAACTCGCCAACCCAGTCTTCGAGTAACGATAATTCTCCGATGAATGAAGAGGATGACAGCCTATTTTGTGACTTCCCTGACGGAACCAGAATCATCATCCAGGACGGCAAAGTCATTTTCGAAAATCTGACGCCGGAACTTCTCGAAATTGCAAGAGCATTAAATCCAGATGACCCCAATCTCAAAGACAGGGATTGATGTCAGTCCCTAAAATCAGCCTTTCAGGCCGGATTTTCGGCTTTTTTTGCAACCAAAAATCGAATGATACGGTTTTTCTATGTGAAATAGTTTGACGATACAATGGGCATGTGTAAAAAGGCGCGGCAATTGGGGAAACGTAACCCCGAAGTTTATGAGTTTTTTTAAGGAAGAAAAAATGTCACGAGACGAAGAACGTGAAGAAATGGAAGACAATCTGGACGACGATTCCCTAGAAAGTGGAGATCTCGAAGCAGAAATCGACGAAATGCTGTTCGAGGAGTGGTGTCCGAATTGTAAGGAAGTCAAACCCCATGCAATCATAAGCAAGGACAAAATTGCTTGTTCTGCATGCAATTTTGAACACCTCCGGGAAGTAGAATCGGACGGTCCTGTTGTTCAATGCATCCTGACAGATGAAGACAAGGCCGATGAAGCCTCTCTTAAAAGTGCATGGAAACGATTAACCGACGTCGATGCATCAGAACTCAAAGCCTATTCAATCCGACTCAAACTTGAAGAAGGCGATGTCATTAAACACAGCAAATTTGGCGTTGGAATTGTCGTCACGATGACAGACAGCACCAAAGCAGAAGTCCTTTTCGAAGACGGTCTGCGCCGTCTCGTATGTGGGAAATAACGCGTTTGGGTTGACGCTTGGTTGTCACCGTGTCATAAATAAAGGGTTTTGTGTGCTTCATCCACTGTATGGAGAAAAAATGAGTGCATTCCGGAAAAATCAGTTTTACTTCGGGCTTAAATTAAGCCGCGCTGTATTCTGTGTTCTGGGAACCAGCCTGTTTTTTTCCGGATGCAGCAATCACGAAGATTGGATGCAGGACGATCCGGAAAAGGTTTTATCCGCCTTTCTAATCTCCACTGAATCTCAAGACATCGAATCCATGTGGGAATTTCTTTCCGAATCTTCTCGCACCAAACTCAATCAACTGGCGGACGACTTCAATCGCATTCCCGGAAGCAAAGCACGCCGTGGCTGCGACATGATTCGCCCCGGTCACGTTCTCTATTCCACACGAGAATACAAAAAAATCGAAGTCGTTTCTCAAGACAATCTCTCCGCACAAGTCGATATCGTGATGCATGATGACCTCAGAAAATCAATCTTCATGCGTAGAGAAACAAAGAGATGGGCAATCGATCTCCCTTCTGAGCAAATAGGTGAATAATGAGCTACCTGATGCAGAAACTGAATGTCGGTGAACACGTCGCCGACCGGCTTGAAATACTTGATATCCTCGGTGAAAATGCCCTCGGCGTCACCTATTTAATGTCCGATATTGAGTCAGAGGAAAAATATCTCGTCGTACAGCTGGGGTTTGAATGCACCGAAGACCGTGTCAACGAAATCCGTCAGGCCATTGCTGCTCAACGCTCCATCTCTCACAAAAGCCTCGCTTCTCTTAAAGACTTTCTCGTCGATGGTGACTGCGGATACGTCCTCATGGACTATATTGACGGCATTAAGCTCACCAAACACCTTCAACAACACCGCGAGAACGGACAGCTGCTTACAACTAAAACAGCTTACAGCTTCCTCGCTCACCTCAGCCTCGGACTTGATGCACTCCATAAAGCAGGTTACTCATACGGCTGCCTCTCGCCTGACGTCATCTTCGTCACTCGCGAAGGACGTATCCGCATCTCAAACTTTATCCTCGCTTATCTCGCCGACAAATACCTCGACGATGACGCTCGAAACGCATACTACTCAAACGCTTTCTGCGCTCCCGAAGTGCGTGAAACAAGAGGCGCCGCAACACCCGCCAGCGACGTTTACTCTCTCGCTCTCCTCTTCGCCGAACTCCTGAGCGATCAGTCTCTCTTCGATTTCGAGGGAACCCCAGAACCTTTCGTCGCAAAACTTCCAAACGTTTCCACAACCATTAAAGAACCTCTCTTCCAGGCTTCAAAACCCGACGCCGAAGACCGTTTCGCTAATGCTCAAATCTTCCGCGACGCCCTGAGATCCGCTGTCGATGCCCCGGAAGACAACAACATCTCTTCCATCGTCGTCGGCGTCAACTCTCTCAGAGATATGGCTTCTGCTAATGAATCCACCATCACTTCGGCTGAAGATCTGACCGCACCTAAAAAGAAACGCGATATCTTCGATGCCGCCGTGCCCGTCAATAAAACACGTATCGTCAAAAAAGATGTCTGGACTTACCAGAAAGACGGCATGGATTATGGCCCTTACAGCCACGAAGACCTCATCAAAAAATTCTATGATGACGTCATCGAAGAAAATACCAGCATCTACAATACACAAACTAAACAGCAGCAAATCCTTATTTCTATCCCTGAATTTACTCAGGAAGTTAAAGATTACCTCCCCATACGTGAAAAAAATCACGCCATTAAAAAGGCTGAAGAACGTAAAAAAAGCAGACAAAAAAAAGCTGCCGGTTGGGGTACCGCTATTCTCATCATCATCATTTTGGCCGTCATCCTCGGCGCCCCTGTCATCTATTTCGCTTTGCAGCCTGAGCCTAAACCACTCAATTTCGCTGAAGCTATGCCCGCTTTCGAAAAGAAATTCGAAATGCCTAAACTGGAAGCCGTTTCCCTTAACGTTGACGACGCAAAAGCAAAAGCTTTCTTCGATCCTAAAGCAACTGAAGCCGAACGTGAAGCCGCTCTCAAAGCATGGGAAGAAGAACACCGAAAAAAATACGCCGGTAAAATGCGGCCTAAAGGCGGATCTCCAACCGCTGCTCTCGGTGAAGAAATCGAAACTCTCCGCTTCACCGACGAAAATGGCGTCGAGCTTGAACCGCTCGCTGACTGGGAAATCGAAGAACAGTGCATGAGCCCCAGAATCCTTCGTAAAGTCCAGGAATGCTACGCTAAACATGCTGGTGGACGTCAGATTAATACAACCGTCAGCTTCACCATCCAGACAAGCGGTCTCGTGAAAAACCTATCCACTTCCGTGAGCGGCGATCTCGATACTTGCATTCGAGGAGCTTTCACTTCCATGCACTTCCGTCAATTCGGTGGTACAAGTAAGAAAGTCTCCATTCCTGTCGGATACTAACCGACTCTTTTCTAGTTCCTCATGGATAACCTCACTGACGAACAACTTATCCTGAACATTCAGGCCGGCGACAGAGTTGCTTTTGAGCAGCTCTACTGGCGCTATTTTGAACGCATTTCTCGCGTCATCTACGGGATTGTACACAATCACCAGGATGCACTTGAAATCTCACAGGAAGTCTTCGTCCGTATCTACAAAAATATCGACAAATATCAGCCCGGAACAAACTTCTATACCTGGGCCTATCGTATCGCTTACAACCTCGCGGTCGATAAATACAGACGTAAAAAAAATGCTCGCGAAGTTGAATTCGATAACGACTTTCAACGAAACTTCGCTCAGCCTGAAAACGCCATCGCTCCCAGCCTCGGCATTAATCCGGAACGCGCCTGCGAATGCTCTGAACTGCGCGAAAAATTATCCGCCGCTATGGACTCTTTGAACGAAAAACATCGTACCGTCATCACACTTCGTGAAGTCGACGGCCTCTCTTACGATGAAATCGCTCACGTTCTCGACATTCAAATCGGTACCGTTATGAGCCGACTCCACTACGCAAGACATCATCTCCAGAATTTCCTCAAATCTTATATGGATTGCAACGATATCAAACATAATAAATGAGATGATGCCTTCCCTCTTCTCTCTCTTCACTCCATATCGTATTTCTTGAGCCGATATCGAAGACTCCTAAACGATATCCCTAACAGACGCGCCGCTTCCGTCTTGTTGCCTCCCGCTTTTTCCAATGACTGCTCAATGAGATTTCTCTCGAGTTTCTCAACGATATCCTCCAGCTCTATCCCATTCTCGGCATCAAATTTGAGTGCCTCGGACGCTATTCCCGGCAATATCGCACAATTCTCCTCCGAACTTGGACACCTGACTCGCGTCACTTCACATCGAGGATACTCCGACGAAAGACTCGGCAAACGAAGATAATCCGGCAGCGACCCCACCGTGATCTTCTGGCTCAGTTCCATCGTCGCCGCATGCTCTATGATATTCTCCAGCTCGCGAACGTTCCCCCGATAGCTGTAATTCATCAGAATTTCCATCGCTTCCGGTTCCACACCAGACAAATTCTTCCCGAGCTCTTTGTTAAATTTCTGCAAAAAATGATGAATGAGCTTCGGAATATCGCACTTGCGATCGCGTAGCGACGGCAGAACAAGCTGGATGACATTCAATCGGAAAAACAAATCCTCACGGAAGCGATGCGCATCCACTTCCGCCCGCAAATCCCGGTTCGTTGCGGCAATTATTCTCACCGTCACTGGAACTTCTTTTGTGCTTCCCACCGGCTGAATTTTCTTTTCCTGAATAGCTCGCAAAAGCTTTACCTGCATCTGTAGCGGAAGCTCACCGATTTCATCCAGAAACAGTGATCCGCCCCGAGCTGCCTGAAAATACCCGACTTTATCGCTGTTCGCCCCCGTAAATGCCCCTTTCACATACCCAAAAAACTCACTCTCTACGAGCGTCTCCGGAATCGCTCCACAATTGACAGGAACAAACGGTCCGCTGATATCACTCAGCTCATGAATCGCTCGCGCTATCACTTCCTTACCTGTCCCCGACTCCCCGGTAATCAGAATATTGGCTCGCGTCGGCGCAACTCGCGACACGATGTCCAGAACCTCCTTCATCGCCGGAGATTCCCCCACAAAATTCGGCAGAACTCGCTTCACATCACTTCGAACACTGCAGACAACTTTCTCTCGCATCATCTGCCTGCGTTCATTCGCTTTCTCCACAAGCTGAAGAAGAACTTCACTTTTAAACGGCTTCTCGATGTAGTCAAACGCTCCGTCCCGCATCGCCTCAACCGCCGTCTGCGTCGTCGCATACGCCGTCATCAACAATACCTGCGTGCTGTCATCAATCCGCTTGACCGCATGAAGTACATCCAGACCCGTCACATCGTTCAGACGATAATCCGTTATCACGACATCGTATTCCAGACCGTGGCCTTCTTTTCCCTCTGTTTCAAGCTTCGATATGGCCTCAACGCCTGATGTTTCGCCGTTCACTTCATGTCCGGCACGTTTCAACATCATTTGCGCCATCTTGAGCAGATTTTGTTCATCTTCAACCAATAATATATGAGCCATATACCTTCATTCCATGCGCATGAAAAAAACTCCCGCCCGCATAATATTTCATATTTGCAATTGAAGCCAGAATTCAGTCTTTTCCTTCCGTCGTTTGTTTCCACCCCATCGCTTTAGCCAGTGGACATGTTTCAAAATCGACATCCTCACCCGTGCGATACCGTTCCAGAACCTGCCTCGAAATCTGTGCCAGTTTCCGCCTCACTTCTCGACGTTCACCCGCCACTCTCTCGATATGCATTCGATCATAGGACGTCGTCTGATGCCGCATCCACGCTATCACAGCCGCCTCGGCGCGCTCCTCAATCGATATCCGCTGCGTCCTCGCAACAGTTCCGCTCCCCACCGGCACCGCATGTTCCGACACGGCTCGCGCAAGCTCATGCGCCTGAACCTCCCAACGGCTCGAAAATCCCAAAAATCGATACACCTGCGCCTCAAAATCCTCGGCATACGCCTCCTGCTTCGCCGCTCGATATTTCCGCCCCGCCTCCAGTTTCTTCTGATATTCCGGTTTCGCACGCTCTACTTCCAATTCATCCCTAAGACGGTTCACTACACTCTCCGGCGCACACAATCCCTGGCTGGTCACGCGATTCTTATACCGCCCCAAAATCACCCAGTATTCACCCGTCCCCTTGATTCGACGCGTCAGCCCGGAATCACCGCTCGGAACGACCTCCCACCCCTCCGGAAGTTCTAAAATTTCACTGCCATGGCGAAAATGCTTTTTTCCAACCGCCCATACTTCAAATTCTTCCGCTTTCTCTTCCGACATTCTGTTTTCCTTTTTTATGTGGAATGCTCGCTATTTGCGCCGCAAATACGCGAGCCTGCGTCGCTATGCCCCTGACAGGGCATACGCGCCGCAATGTTTATGTTACTACTCACCCAGGGTAATTCACATATCTACTGAATATGGCAGAGTATTTCGCAATTTTTAGGCAGAAATTGACGAGAGCCGGGGGGGCCGAGAAGGCAGGCGTCCGGTGGACGGCTGGCATCGCAGAGCCCAGTGAGCAAATGAAATGAACGAGTTGGAGAGCC
>JAZRVP010000227.1:0-55103 GCA_045599245.1 Myxococcota bacterium | reverse complement strand
CTAGTTACAAAGGATAGGCAGCCCAAAAAGCTTACACTGTCTAAAAATATTGAGGATTCCAAAGGACTCAGTCCTTTGGTGGGGTCTGGGGCAAAGCCCCAGCGGGGGTCGGGGCAGAGCCCCGGTTGAATAGTAACGCTTTTTTTGTATCCCGAACAGCTCGTGGTGTGAGTTCTAATGTTCCGACGGTACGGTGGTGGGGCAGGAACTGAGTAAAAAAAAAGCCGTGATATGAAATCACGGCTTTAGTAAATCTGGAAACGAATTAGTCGTTGACGTATTGAGCGAGTACGCAAGTGACGTTATCTTTACCGCCGTTATCGCAAGCGCGCTGAATGAGGGCGCTCACGGCACCGTTCAAATCGTCATTACCGCCTTTGGTGTAATCGCGAAGGATATCCTGCATCTGTTCATCGGGAACTTCACCAGACAGACCGTCGGAGCAAAGCAGATAAATGTCGCGATGTTCAGGAACTTCGAAGCTGATATCGACCTGAACATTATCTTTCATACCGAGAGCACGAACGATGACGTTTTTATGCGGGAAGTTTTTAATTTCCTCTTCGGTAAGGACTTTCATTTTGATGTAGTCATTGAGCAATGAGTGATCTTCGGTCATTTGCTTAAGTTCACCATTGCGGAAACGATAGATTCGAGAGTCACCGACGTGCGCGATATAGACGCCATCTTTGGTAAAGTTGACGGCCACGATCGTCGTTCCCATGCCTTTTTTCTTGGCATTTGCGAGAGCTTCTTCGTAAATGCGAAGGTTGGCATATTTGATGGCTGTTACGAGGCGATTTTCTTCGTATTTTTTCTGTCTATCCAGTTTAAACGGCCAGGTAATCTCGTCATCTTCTGCGGTATCTTTAAAAAATTGCGATACCGTTTCTACTGCCATCTTACTGGCAACTTCACCGGCTGCATGGCCACCCATACCGTCGGCTACGATATACAGAAGCTGATCATGGACGATGAGAAAACTGTCTTCATTGTGATTACGTTTTCTGCCGACGTTGGTTTCGCCTGCTTTACGAATGCTCATCTTTGGTATCCCTGTCTCGTTAAATTGAAAAATTCAGACAATAAGTCTGCTCTCAACTTTTACCCCTCTTATCGAGACTTTGTCAACTATTTCAATTTTTCATACCTTTGCCCTCTCTTTTTCCATTCTTATCCTGTCGTCGAGTGCATGCCTCTTTTGATTCGGACGCGCGTATCGGCTTCGCCGATAGCACGGCCAAACGCGCTGCGTATCGGCCACAGCCGATAGCTGCGCCCACAACTCGGCCTGACGATGCCCTCAACAGCTCTTATCTACTTAACAATCTCCTCTTTAATTGATAAAAGACGCCGCTTTTTTGAGACACTCTCCGTGCCTTTTGAGGGACTTTTATGACCGATATCAACAACATTCATCCCGGTAAACTTAAACGTAAAAATAAGAAAAACGCCACTCCCAGTGTCGTCGACCTGCCAGGTACCAATAATCAGCCCACCCCCGGAAATCTTCTCGGTGACGTCCTGTTCGATACCGATGACGCCGTTTCTTCACCCTCTACCCCCTCTTCACTTGTCGATCTCAAGCCGGTTCCCATTACACAGGAAGTCTCTTTAAAATCCGACGATGATATCGATCCCGCTCCGGCTTCTCCTCTCAACAGACTCAAATCCGATTCAAAGCCAAAACCTGTTTCTGAAACCTCCGATGCCTCTCAGAATTCTCCTTCCGCAGAGATGCCTGAATCCATCGCTCCTCATCGACTTCAGAAAAAAAATACAAAACAAAAAACCGTCCTCCCGCAAGCCGTTCCCGCCGACAATGCAAAGCTTCAGGAACTTCTCAATCAGACTCATGACATCAATCAAAAATGCATCGATACCCTTAATCAGCTTCAGAATACTAACGTTCAAAACGAAAAACGTTACGCCCTATACCTGACCATTGGATTTGCCATTCTCGTCATTTTGGCCGTTATCGGTGTCGTCGCCGGCGTCAATCTCAAAAACAACGCCAAAACGAGTGATATCAAATTCAAACAGGAAGCCTATACAAACGCCATCAACGAGAAAAAAGTTCTCGAAGCTGAATACGAAAAAGACCGCAAAGGCTCTGACGCCGCTTTTGAAGTCTATCACAAAATTGAACAGGGACTTTTTGAAGAAGCCGTCGAGCAGTTTGCCGCCGTTCGAAATGAACTCACTCATCCCGCTGAAATCGCTCTGCTCGAAGAAAAAATTGAATCCATCAAATGGAAACTCGCTGAAAACGCCTATCACGACGGCGTCATGCTCTTTAACGCCTCCAATTTTGAACAGGCAAGAGACGCTTTCTTCAAAAGCTTTTCCCTCCAGGAAAACACTTCCTACACCCCAAGGCTCTACTACTACCTCGCCATGTCCCTCTATCAGCTCACCGATTTTGAGGGCGCCAGACGATATTTCTCCAGGATTTCTCCATCCGATCTCAGCCCCGACATGGATGCCCTTACACGTTATTACAGAGGCATTTGCGCCGAAAAACTCGGCGACGAGAACGAAGCTTACGAACAGTTCGACTCCTTCCTCAAAAAATACAAATTCCACCGCCTCGCCGATGACGCCGTCAAACACCGCGCAAAAGTCGAGTCCGGAAGAAACCGCTGACACCGTCACGCATTCCCCCACGTCGCCGCTCTCTTTGTTTCGGCTTTTCCCCTCTTTCATTGCCCTCAACGATGACAAAGCTTTTCACTTCATATCCTGCTATCATGCGCTTCATTGCATTCGGATGCCTTTCCTTATGCAGTGCATGCAATCTGCTCGTGTCTGAAGATCCGCCTCTGGAATCGACCGTCATGGCACAGGATGATTTTGCCTGGGACAATATCGACCTCGCCATCCAGTACGAATTCATCGATGTTCCCAGAATCGACTGCCCCAAAATTGAGTCCTATCTGTCCGGGTCCGGAAAGTGCCTTCCGAAAAAGCTGCCATTCACATCCGGCTACGAATGCCCGTTAAAATATCCCGCAAAATCGCTCTTCTTCTCGTGCAATATCACGAACAACGTGCCCGCTGTTTATGCCCGTCTTGCGTGGGATGACACACTTCAAAACATCGATTTTGGCATGTCTCTTGGCTCGTGCCTGTTTGAAGCCGCCGGACCGGCAATTGACGAACAGCCGAGATTCAAAACCGATCCCGGATACAAAGTCTGTCTCCTTGAAAATACCAAAGCCAAAGGCACGCTCAAAGGCGACCCCGACAAACTCCGCCCGGCCGGCTTTTTTTTCGATCTCTCGAATAATACAGAATCCCTCGACAACCTGAAAAAACAGGCTACGCTCAATTTTTTCAATGCCCCGGCCGATCTCGTCATCGACGCCAGACTCCTCGATGAAAATGATCAAATCGCCGCACTGGAAGACGTTTTTACACTCTTCTCTTTCTATCGAAAAATGACCGTTCCCGCCGAAATGCACTAAACATCTGAGATTTCCGCGCCGACACTGCCGTTTCAAACCATACGTATCATGATTCAAAATACGACCATTGCTGCCATTTCATCCGGACAAACGCCTGCCGCCATCGGCATCATTCGACTTTCCGGCCCAAATGCCCTTGCCGTCACATCCAAGTGCCTCAAAAACAGCCATCTCGTCCCGAGAATAATGCACGCAAGGGCCTTCTATTCGCCACTCGATGAAAATGAAATAATCGATGACGTTCTCGTCTGCTATTTCAAGGCTCCGCACAGCTTTACAGGAGAAGATTCGGTCGAAATCTACGCCCACGGCGGAATCGTCAATCTCTCCCGTGTTCTGGACGCTGTCTGCACTGCAGGCGCCATTCCGGCCGAACCCGGCGAATTCTCAAAACGCGCCTTTCTAAACCAGAAACTCGATCTCGCTCAGGCCGAAGCCATCATGGACATCATTCATGCCCAGAATGAGCAGCAGTGCAGGGAAGCTCAAAAACAGCTCTCGGGGTCCATTTCCGGATCCGTTGCGGCCCTTCGTGCCTCAATCATGCAGCTTCTGTGCGCCATTGAGGCAACCATCGATTTCTCCACTGAAGAAGAACTCGCGCCGCTTCCCGTCGAAAAACTCCGAACTGAAGGCGCCTTGATTCTCGATCGCATCATGCGTATGAAACGCGCCCACGATCAGTACCGTTCCGGCGGCATCAAAACCGTCTTTGTCGGCCTCCCGAATGCCGGAAAATCAAGCCTCTTCAACTGCCTGCTCGGTCACGACCGCGCCATCGTCACACAAATTGCCGGCACCACAACCGACACCATCGAAGCCCAGCTCTCCATTCACAACACGCTCTTCACCCTCATCGATACCGCCGGTATTACCGAATCCGACAACCCCATCGAGGCCATCGGCGTTGAACGGACTAAAGCTCAGATTGAAAACGCCGACATTCTCGTCCTGCTCATCGACGGCATGTCCTCGGACGACTCCATCATCGACGAACTCGAAACGCGCTGTCACAACGCCCTCTCTCACGCCATTCAAAATCACACACTCCTCGCCGTGAGAACAAAAGCCGACATCGACTCGCGCCCCCTCATGTCGAAAAATATCGCATCATTCCTCAGGGATAACGCCATCCCGCTCATCGACATCTCCGTCCTGTCGCGCATCGGCATGAACCCGCTTGAGGAAAAACTCGCCGAAATGGCCCGGGTTTTCAACGAAACGCACGAAAATGTCACGCTCATTACGTCCCAGAGACATATCGTACAGCTCAATCAGGCCGAGACCGCCATCAAACGCGCCCTATCGGCACTCGACAACATGCTCCCTGCCGAATGCATCGCCGCAGACCTGCACGAAGCCGCTCAGTCACTTGCACTCATCACCGGAGAATTTGCCTCCGAAGACATCATCAACGAAATCTTTTCTCATTTCTGCATCGGCAAATAACACCGCTGCATAGGAGTTCATCATGACACAAACCAATGAATCATGGATCCGTCTCGCCATAACCTACCCGGCTCCGGATGACGATCACGTCGATCGATATTTCTTTGAACAGGACCTCTACGCTGTGCTTTACGCCTTCGGAGCCGCTACCATCAATGAACAGGACGGTTCGACACTCGACGGAAAAGAACTTCCCGAGGGAACGAAACGCCTCATGTGCTACTTCGACAACAGTCAGGCCGTCCAGGCTGCAGAAGTCCGTTCCGCTGTCGAACAAAATGCCCGTCAGGCCGCCATCGAAATCACGACCACGCTCGATTCATTCACAGACCAGTCCTGGAAAGACGGCTGGAAAGCCTTTTTCAAACCCGCTCAGGTCTCCGAACGCATCGCTGTCCGCACGCCGTGGTCCGAATTTGCTCCCGCACCGGGCGTGCGCGTCATCGTCATCGAACCCGGCATGGCCTTCGGAACCGGCCTGCATGAAACGACACAGCTCTGCATTCAGGCCATCGATCGCATCAGCTCGCAAAAGAAAATCGAATCCATGCTCGATGTCGGCTGCGGTTCGGGCGTACTCTCGATCGCCGGCTCCCTGTGCGATATTCCTTACGTTCGCGGCGTTGACAACGATCCCATCTGCATCGACGTCAGCCTCGAAAACGGCAAAGCAAACAACGTCAACTGCGTCTTTGACGATACCGACATCTGGGACGTGACCGAACAGTTCGACCTCGTCGTCGCAAACATCATCTCATCCGTTCTCAAGGCCCTTAAAGAAGACATGAAAGCCTGCTGCAAACCCGGCGCAACACTCGTCCTCTCAGGCATTCTGGCCGAAGAGCGCGAAGACGTCGAAGAAGCCTTCCTCGAAGGCATTCCGATGAAAAAAATCTCCCACGTCATCAAAGGCGAATGGTGTTCGATCGTCTTTGAACGCATCTAATTTAAGGGTGTGGGCGCGCTATGGGCGAAATCGCCCATACGCCGCGCCTTGCCGTCGCTATCGGTGCCTGAACGGCCCCAATACGCGCCGGCTTTTTTATTTGTTCGCGACCGCCGTGACCATCCCTTATTCTTCATCTGCCTGCCTTGGCGGCCGAATCGTGCAGCTCAATATATCGAGTCCGAGTTCATCAAAACCCGCGTCTTTTTCGATGGCACGACGATACTTGATAATTTCTTCATCATTGAGCGTCTTAAACGACGGCGCCTGGCGAACGAGCTGTTCAACACATATCTTTTCCGCTAGCTGTTTGACATTCTGATGATCAAGCCCCAGAAGTCTTTGGGCAGCTTTTTCAGTCCGTTCGACATCACTCGATATCGCGGCGGTCACCTCGACGTCACACTCCTTGCACGCCGATGACAGAACTTCTCCCTTGGATTCATCATCTCCCACGACCTTGATGACGGTTCCCGAATCCCCCTTTCTCACACGAAGCTGAACACAGAAGGGCTCCAACTCGAGAAACTCACAGTCCTCGGAAAACGGCAGAACAAAGACCCTGCCCCCGTGAATACAGCGATATGACGACTTTGATACACCGCCGCGCCGAAACACAACCAACATTCGATTTGTCGGACATTTCACGGTGCATTTAAAGCAAACGCCCCAAATAATCAGCCCAATAACCGCTGCAATCTCGATGAGAAGAAGTAAACGCATGAAGCCTCTCTCAAAACATTGGTAGCCACAGCACCTGTTCGGCGCCGAAACCATATTATCCCATTCAAGACAAAAAAGCCCCGGTAAAACTACCAGGGCCTGATATGACATCATGCAGCGAATAAGCCGCAATCACTCAACTTAGTTATCCTTACGTGTTGCGTGGAAGAGACCCTTGATCGGGTTACCGGTGATCGATGCAGGAAGAACAACATTCCATTCGCAACGGAGCGTTTCGGCTTTGCTACCCGTCGTAAAGACATCGTATGCAGAGTAGCAGGCTTCATCCGGTTTACCCATCTTCGTATAGTTGGTCGTTCCATCGTCATAGAGATCGCAGTTTTCAGCTTTAAGCTGAAGCGTGTTTTCTGAGCTGGATTCGATGTTGGAGAGTGATTTTTCAACGAGTTTGTCGAGCTGACCAAGAGCCTGCTCACCGCAAGCCAAATCTGCAACCATGCTGATGACACCGGCTGCACTGCTTGCCTCAGCATAAATCAAATAAACGAGGGATTCGATGAACTGTTCGCAATCTTTCCCCGTACCGGTAATTGACAAGTTAGGATAGTCTTTACCGTCAACATTCTTGCCTGCTTTTGTTTCTTTATAATTGTTAACAATCGGCTGGAAGACGAGTTTGGAAAGGAATGCCGTGATATAACGGCCATTTTTCACAGCAGGTAGATCTTCATAACCAAGTGCTTTGGGAAGGATTTCACCAAAGACTGCGGAATAGAGGATCGTGGCCCATTTGAAGGTCAGGGCATGGGATTGAATGTTCAGCAGGCCATCGCCATACGAAGCATCGGTCGCATCCGAGACGATACCTGTCCAGGTGCCCTCAATCGCATTCTTACCCAAATTCATCGGAACATGACATGTCGAAGAGCCGGAAGCATTGGTGGTCACGCCGTATGCAGTCTTATCGCAACCATTCGGTTCGGTTGCACCCTCGGCTTTGTAGCTCCACTGATACTGGAGTTTATTGAAGTTCTCTTTTGCAGCATTAATCGTTATGCCGTCTGCATCGACACCGGTGATGCTCATCGTGCCGACATACTGCATATTGCGAAGGAGATCGGTGACATCCGGTGATACCATCGTGATGATGTCATACCAGTTGCGGGAACCGTCTTTGGATTTCAAAGCATCCTCAATGATCGGCGTCAAAGCACCAATCGCCAGTTTTTTTGTTGAGTCACCAACAATGAAGTTAAGAATGGTTTTAATCAAACCATCTGCTCCATCGACAACAGTTTTCAAACGGGAAACGGTATTGACCCAGACGAAGTCGAGAAGTGCCTCAAGCGGGTTTTCAAAGAGATCGCCGATAAAGCCAACCCAGTCACCGGCAACCATAGCCTCAACAGCCGGAAGTTCTTTACCAGATCTTGGGAAGGCACTCGTCAGGTCGAAATTGGTGACGAGATCATATTCACCAATAATGTTGGTCGGCATCGGAACCAGTTCGATATCCAAAGCGGCACCATCATTGGAAAGGCTCACGTCCGAGCAGCCCAGACCGACGACATCACCGGGGAAACCATCGGCGTCAACGCTCGTTGCGAAGGCGAGAATACCTTTAGTATTGGCAAGAGAAATGCTGCTGATGGCTTCGACTTCTGCCGGTGTAAATGCGTGAACGAGAGGATTTGAACCATCCGCATTCGAATTCGCTGTGGCAAGATCTTTATCAGCATAAGTCTTATAATCGGCCAGCATCGCTTCACAGGTCTGGTTTTCAGACGACGGGATATAAATGTAGGCTTTTGCCATTTTGTCATATTTTTTACTGGCATTAACGCGGACGGATTTAAGGGCAATTTCGTCTTTTTCCGTCACTTTAACGGTCATTTCGGCTTTGGCATTGCCCTGTGTAGCGACGAGTTTTGCTTCACAGTCCGATTTCATTGCCTTGACTTTGCCTGTCATCACGCCCTTTGCATCGGTCTTGTTGCTGGCCCCATTGACGTACTGAACGCAAGATGAATCACTGCTGGCAATTGTGACGATATAACCGGTCAGAGGTTTGGTATTGTCGCCATCGAAATAACTCACGGAAACTTCAGAAATGCTACCGTTGGCGATGGACATTTCCGGCATCATGAACTCGAGTTTCGGATCGGAAGCATCGGGCACATCAATGACTTCGGCCGTGACTTTGACATCAAAGCTGTTGCTCACGCCATCGCCAGTCACAGTAACGGTGGTCGTGCAGTCTGCAGTGACATTCAGTGAAAAAATATTGATCGTGGCTTCACCATCCGCATTCGTTGCGGCATCGATCATGGCCGTCGCACAATTAACGTTGCTGGAAGAAGCCGTCAGGTCTTTGCCAACAATAGGTTCTTTGTCGCTGTCTTTATAGAAAGCCGTGTTGCTGCCAGCTTCACCGCCCTTGAGTGAAACGGAGTTTTTGTCAAACTTAATGGTGGGAACGTCATCGGCAAGGACTTTAACATTGACGGTTCCTGTCGCTGCACCGGCTTTAACCGTAACAACGGCATCACAATCAACGCCGTCAGCTTTGACATCAAAGTCGACGGAACCTTCCGCATTTGTCGTTGCTTTACTGACACTGACAGACACACAAGAGGTATCACTGCTCGAAAATTCAATCGCCGTATTGGCGGCGTACGTCGCAGTAATCTTTTCCGAATCGCCCTGACTAAGCTGCGTGGATGAAGGGGTGACTGTCAGTTTTACGATTTCTTTTGGTTTATCGTTGCCATCATCCGCGCAACCGACAAACGCCAAACCACCAGCCATAGCGCAAAGCGCAAAAATCAAACCTTTACGTTTCATTATAACTCCTCCCAAATCGCGCACAAATGCGCGTGGTAAATGATTACGGGCCAACGGCCCGTCAGTCCAGAACACTTCAAATAAGCGAAAATCCGCCATTACGCCTCTACATATACACGAAATGCGCGGCGCATTCAAACCTGCGACGTTTTTTTCCCGCTCTAAAGATTATCTTTTGATGAGGGCGCGATCGTAATCCGCAGGCGGCTCATATCCAAGAAGTTTGATGGCTGTCGCAGCGATATTGGAAAGACGCTTTGTTTCAACCGAATCATCGAGTTTCCAGCCAAGTTTTTCCGTCGGATCGTAAAGCCAGCAGGGAACGCGGTTGAGGGTATGGCTCGTCAAAGGAACGGGATTGCCGTCGGCATCGCGAGAGAAATCGCCTTTTTTCTTATTGTACTGATACATCTCGTCCGCATTGCCGTGATCGGCCGTGATAATGGCGACACCGCCCATGGCTTTCACTTTGTCGAGAAGGCGGCCAAGAGCGAGGTTGACGGCTTCAATCGCAATGATCGTCGCTTCACGGTTGCCGGTGTGGCCAACCATGTCACCGTTTGCATAGTTGATACGGACCAAATCGTAATGATTGGCATCGAGTTCGGCAATCACGGCATCGGTCACTTCGGCGCATTTCATCCACGGACGCTGTGAAAACTCGACGCGATCGCTCTCGACTTCGATGTATTTTTCGAGTTTCTCATCGAAATAACCGGATCGGTTTCCGTTCCAGAAATAGGTAACGTGACCGTATTTCTGTGTTTCTGCAGCAGCGAGTGTGCGAAGCCCGGTGGCGCAGAGATACTCGCCCATTGTGCGATCGATGGCCGGCGGCGCGACGAGAAAATGGGAAGGAATATGGGCATCGCCGTCGTATTCCATCATGCCGGAGTAGCGGACGCACGGACGTCGTACGCGATCGAATTTGTCGAAATTGTCCTCATCAAAAGCGCGGGAGATTTCGATGGCACGATCGCCACGGAAATTGTACATGACCACGGAGTCGCCATCCTCGATGAGGCCGGCAGGCCTGCCGTTGCGGACGACGACAAAAGGCGGAAGGTTCTGATCGGAAATGCCGTCTTCTTCAGCGCGGAACGTCTCGATGGCTTCGCGGGCACTTGCAAAAGCGCGGGCATCACCGAGGACATGGGCTTTCCAGCCGCGTTCGACGATTCGCCAGTCGGCTTCATAGCGGTCCATTGTGGTAATCATGCGTCCGCCGCCGGAGGCAATGCGATAATCGCGGCCGCCCCTGGCGTTGATTTCGGCCAGTGCGGCCTCGAGTTTGTCGACGTAAACAAGGCCCGTTGTAGCACCGACATCGCGGCCGTCCAAAAGGGCATGAATGCAGACCGATTTCACGCCGGCTTCATCGGCATGACGAATCATGGAAATCAGATGGTCGATATGGGAATGGACATTGCCATCGCTCAAAAGGCCCATAAAGTGAAGTGTTTTTCCGTCTTTGACGGGTTTTTCGAGAAGCCAGTTCCAGGTTTCGGTCTGATAAAGGCGGCCGCTCTGAACGGCTTCTTCGACGAGCCGTGCGCCCTGAGAAAACACGCGTCCGGCGCCAAGTGCATTGTGTCCGACTTCGCTGTTGCCCATATCGGCATCGCTCGGCATGCCGACATGCGTTCCGTGCGCAAACAAAAAGGTCTTCTGAGCTTTTTCATCCAGCATATCAAACACGGGAGTTCTGGCGAGAAACACCGCATCGCTTTCATCCTTACGGCCTTCGCCGACGCCGTCCAGGACGATAATAAACACGGGGCCCTGAGGGCGGACAACATCAGTTTTCTTCAGTGGTTCGAGCATGAATATCCTCTCTTTTATGTAAAAAAATCTTAACGACGGGAAAAAAACGTTTATATCCCGAGCGCGGCGCACTAAATACGCCACGGCTCGATTGTTCGCAATCGATATTATCAATATATGAACAACAAATTCATCGACGATTTTGAAGCAGGCGGTATGTTCAAAAAAGGCCTTCTCGCACTCATTTTAGGCATTTTTGTTTTAATTGTTCCGGCGGCGGCGCAGAGCCAGGAATTCTGGTCGGACGTGAGCCTCATGACGCCGCCGCACTGGAATCTTCGAGCGATGCAGCATTTTTCGGGATCGGTTCCGTCGAAGGCGTGGCTGTTCTCCCACAGCGGCAAAAATGGCGAAAATACGGACGAAGAGGTGATCGTGTCGGTTCTTGTGACGGAAGGAATTGAGCACGGTCTGGAGGGGCAGGACGTATCGAATCTGGCCAAGCTGTATGTCGATGCGCTTGTCATCGGATGGGGCGGGAAGATAGCGAATGCGCCATCGGCGAAAACGCCCGGAGTCGCGGCGACCGGAACGCCGTATCTGGCGGCCACGTTCTGTGCCGGAGAAGCCGGATACAAGCTCTCGGCGACGTTTGGCGGAAAAGAGTTCGACTATTACGGGTGCATGCTTCAGAAGAGAGACCGGCTGAGAATGGTGTCGGTTTCGACATGGGCGCCGACCGGAACGCCGGAGGAAGATGTGGCGCGCCGGCTCATGGCGTTTGTTCAGGCAGTTTCGTTTGCGCCATAACAAAAAATGAGGCCGGACGTATTGCCGCAGGCGATAGACCGGCCATGCGGCGCGTATTGCCGAAGGCGATAGCGGCGCCCCCCCGGCATAGTGTAAATTGACAATTCAGAGAAAGTTAGATATGAGTAGAATGTTTTTTCGGCATTTATGGCCAAAACCCGATGAAATGGAGCAAATTAAAATGACAAAACAGCGCATTTTAGCGTTTTTTGCGGCAGCGATGCTTTTGCTGACAGGCTGCGGTCCAATCATGTCAACGAGCAATCTCGAAGATGCAAAGGACGCCCTTGCCAAAGCAGAATCCGTCAACGCCGAAACCCGCGCCCCTTATGAATATACGATGGCTAAGGAATACCTGAGAAAAGCCGACGAACTCTGGGGCTATTCCCAGTTTGGATACAGTGCAGATTACGCGCAGAAAGCCATAGATATGGCCAAAGCCGCAGAAGAAAAAGCCCAGAACGACCCGTGGCTCAATCCGCTTGCCGGTCAGGTCAAGTAATCGATTTACTTTTAAATGCAGAGACAGATTATGAAACATACCGATAAAAAAAGCCGCAGCATAGCATTTCTGGCCATGGCGGCAGCCGGCCTTTTGGCTTTGGGTTGTGCAGACGGTGTCAAGCTTTCCGCAATGCAGGAACAGATTCACAATCAGGCCG
This sequence comes from Myxococcota bacterium, assembly GCA_045599245.1. Classification (GTDB taxonomy): domain Bacteria; phylum Myxococcota_A; class Bradymonadia; order UBA4248; family UBA4248; genus UBA4248. Next base: position 42,477 of record JAZRVP010000227.1, on the reverse strand, counting down.
ATGAAATCCACGATCGCGCCTACCGCTGCGCGCCGCGTGAACTCGCACTCGCAAGCGCAAACGAAGAATTCGGCCGCATGGAACTGAGTTACGGCAACGGCCGCCGAGGCAATGACCATATCACCTTCGCCGATGAAATGATCAAGGCCGCCGATCAGAATTCCCTCTCAACCCTGTGCCTCGACCCCAAACTCCAGGATCGCGACAAGGACGGAATTATCGACTCGGAAGACAAATGCCCCGACACACCGGGCCTGAAAGCCTACTCAGGATGCCCCAATCCCGATCTCGACGGCGACGGCGTGTGCGATCCCTGGGTCGCCGAAATGGGCCTGACCGACGCATTCCCGTGCAAAGGCGTCGATGCCTGTCCCACCGATCGCGGCGAACTGGCTTATGCCGGATGCTCAAATCCCGACCGTGACGGCGACGGCATCTGCGACCAGTGGGTCAAAAAAGCCGGCCTCGATGCCAAATTTGAACGCTCCTGCAAGGGATCTGATGTCTGCGAAGACGTTCACGGTCTGGCCGAATTCCAGGGCTGCCCCAACCCGGACAGCGACGGCGATACGGTCTGCGATCCCTGGGTCGCCGAAAAGAACCTTCTGGCCGTGTTCACGGGCTGCACAGGCGCCGACAAGTGTCCGTTCGAAAAAGGACTCGTCGAAGAAAACGGCTGCCCGCCTCCCAGAAAATACATCGTCGTTACCGACACACAGATCGAACTCAAAGAACAATTCTTCTTTGCCACAAACAAAACAAAAGTTCTCGCCAAGAGCGAACCTCTTCTCGAAGAAATCGCAACCGTTCTCAAAGAAAATCCGACCATTCATATCCTCATCGAAGGCCATACCGACAGCTCCGGCAAGTACAAGAACAATGTCAAGCTTTCCGACGGCCGTGCAAAGAGCGTCATGCAGGAACTCATCAAACGAGGAATCGCAAAGGAACGTATGGAATACAAAGGCTATGGTCCGGACCGTCCGATCGACACGAACGATACGCCGGAAGGACGTGCAAACAACCGCCGCGTAGAACTCCACATTACACAGCGTTAATCGTTTCACTCAAAAGCCGCAGTTTTCCCATTCGAAGCTGCGGCTTTTGTTAAATTGTATCCATATTTTGCGCGCATTTTTGCGCGTGACTTCCATCCGCCTGCGGCGTATGGTATGCGCCACATTTTTCTCGCCCAGTTTCGGGCTTTCTTCTTATATGATAATTCAAGGTCGGTTTTATGCATAAACGTCCTCAGTTTTTTGCCAGAATAGCATCTCTCGCTTTCCTTCTGGCGCTTCTGATCATGCCAGCCGCGTCGGCCTTTGCACAGAATTCAAGCCTTTCTCAGGCCGTTTCGCTGAGCAAATCCGCCATGGAAGACTACGACTTCCTGGAACTCGAATCCGCCGATGCCAAACTCATTCAGGCTGTTCAGATTATCGAGAATATCGGCGTCACAGACCCGGGCGTCGCCAACATTTATATGGCTCAAGGTATCGTCAGCTACGGACGCTTTAAGGATTCTGCTCTCACAATCGCAGAAGAACGCGCCTTTTCCGCTTTCATTAAAGCCCTGACGCTCAACGCCGATGTCACCATTCCAAACGATTACAAATCCCCGGAAATTGAAGCCATCTTCCTCAAGGCTCAGTCCACCCTTCAGGATCCAGGCCCCGTCAAGCTCCAGCTTCCGGAAGTCAAACCTTCCATTCAGCACACACCGCTCGCTGAAAGCAATCGATGCCATGCCATCGAAATTCAGGCCAATGTGCCGGCTCATCCAGACGTCTATCGCGTCTATCTGCACTATGCTCCGGATGATCAGCGCGGATACACGACCGTCGAAATGAAGCCTTCCTACGAAGCCTCCGATTATCTCTCCGCAACCATTCCAAGCCTGGAAACCCAGGGAGATAAAATTCAGTACTATCTCGAAGCTCAGAACCGTGCAGGCGAAACCGTCGCAAACGTCGCAACGGCTACCCTCCCCTATACGGTTACAATGTCCGGCAAATGCACAGGCCTGACGGCCGATGACATCGCCTCGACATACGGCGATCCACTCTTCCAGCTCTCCATTCTTTTGGGAACAGGCCTCGGCATCGTCGAAGGCGAAACCGTCAACTGCTGGAGAAGCGACAACTGCAAAACTGCAAACGGAAACCACGTCTCGACGCCGACTTCCGTCAACACCGGTATGGCCAGCATGCCGCTTCACCTTCGTGCAAGCGCAATGTTCAATCTTCCAAAAGATTTCCAGATCGGTCTTTACGTTCGCGGACAGCTCATCAACATCGTCAGCAAAACGCTCGCGGCTCCCGACAAACTCGACAATCCCGAAATCTACAACATCATGATCGGCCTCGCCCTTCGCTATCTCGCCATCAGCAAACAGCCTTATCGTCTGTACGTCGGCGTTGAAGTCGGCTGGGGCGGCGCGAATGCCTCGGTTCCTCTCGGCGCAAACTACAACAATTTCGTCGATCTCTATCTCTATGAAGGCCCCATCCACATTGCACCGGAAGTCGGCTTCCTCTGGACATTCCACAAAAATATGGGTCTCGCCATCGAACTGGCCGTTCCCATTCATTTCCCGGACAAGCCAAGTGCACACTTCGATTTGTCTGTCGGACCCTATTTCCAGTTCTAAGTCTTCATGACACTTACATCGCGGCTTCGGCCGCGTTTTTTTTTTGCCTTTTTGCGCCTTTTCCCCGCGCCGAATTTTTGTCTCTAATGATTTGGCTTTTGGTGGTATGATTAAATACATTTTTGGGGTTGCCCTGGCTATCGTGCAAGCACGATACGCCATCGGGCCGCCCGCTATTGCGTTTCGCAATACGCGGGCGTTCTTTTATTTTGAGTGCGCAAATGGCTGCCAGTATTCCATTTTCTTCCAGATATATCCTCAAGGCATCCATCGGCCAGGGCGGCATGGGAGAAGTTTATCGCGCATGGGACAAAGTCCTTAACCGCGAGACCGCTGTCAAACTTCTGCGCCGTGATATCTGTACGAATCCGGCCGCTCGCGCTTCTTTTGTGCGCGAAGCTCGCGCCTTTTCCATCCTTCATCACAGCAACATTATCGAGTTCTATGACTGCGGAATCACCGACACAGGACAGCTCTATTCCTCGATGGAACTCATCCGTGGTCTTTCACTTCACGATATTCGAGATGCCAGACTGACCCTCTCCGTCATCAAGACGCTTTTTCTTCAGATTCTCGATGCCCTCGATTATGCGCATCAGCGAAATCTCATCCATCTCGACATCAAAACCGAGAACGTTCTTGTCTCAATGAATAATGGCCAGATCTGTGCAAAACTCGCCGATTTTGGCCTCGCGGCTCTTCCTTTGGATGACTCTGAAACCGGCTTTTCAGCCTATGGAACACCGGCTTTCATGGCACCGGAACAAATACTCCATCAGAACAATCTCATCGGCCCGACTACCGATATATACGCCGTCGGCATTCTGCTCTTTGAACTTCTCACGGGAAAACTCCCATTTAACGCCGAATCGTCTCGTGAAACACTCAAAGCACATCTCAATCAGCCCGTTCCGGAACTCAACTGGCTCCCTCAGCTCGAAGGCATTCCAACTGATATCAAATCCGAACTGACCAGAATCGTTCACACAGCCATGGCCAAAAAGCCCTGGGCACGATTCATCTGCGTAGCCGATATCAAAATAGCCATTGAACGCATTCCGCAGGTTCACGAAGAATGGGAAAATGACCCTGTCCTCGAAAAACTCGCAGCCATGTCAGAAGACGTCCCGGAAACCTCTTCTGAAGAACACGTTATCTCTCACGAGGAGATTAAGGACAAAGTCCGATCCATCGAAGAAGCTGAAGATTCCGATCTTTTTGCACCGTCTCCGACCTATTCCGAACCCTCACTCTTAAGTGAATCTCTTGAATCGATCGAGGTCCAGAACCTTTCGTATCCTGTACAGTTTCAGAATATCAGTCCGCCGACCGAATGCCTTCGTTCAAATGAACTCGCGTTCCTGAAATCATGTGCAGACAATGCCCTTCTCGGTTCTGGCACGACCTGTATCGTATCGGGACATTTTGGCACAGGGAAAACGAGACTCATCAAAACGTTCACACAAAATTATCTGACAAGACAGTTTCATCTCGTCACATGTGCTCCAGTCCAATACCATCCGCTTTCTCAAAAGAAACTCAGTCCGGAAGAGACCGCTTTTGCCATCATTCAGCGCATACTCAATCAAATCGGTTCCATTGCGCCTCATGACGGCGGCGAGACACTGCTGGACAGACTGGGCCGGGCAATCATCTCGCCCGACAAGGAATTTTTCCTCAAACTCAAGAATACGACATTTGAAGAGGCCACAAGTCCGGAGTCCGCATTCTGGATGCAGGCCATTGATTTGATCATCCTGTTGCTTCCACAGGCAACAGCCATGCGTCCTGTTGCGATTCTCATCGACGATCTCCAACGATGCAGCCATCAAATCTACAAACTCGCCGAGCGCCTCAGGACACTTGCTCCACGAATTGCCCTGCTCATACTCATTGCATTTGATGACTCGGAGCTCGCATCAAAACAGGATACTGCAAAACTGCAGCCGATGGTGCAGTTTCCCGCACTCTTTAAGAACGCACTGGAACTCAGACCATTTTCCGATGCCGCCATGCTTCAAATGCTCAGAGACAGCTGGCATCTGGATGACAGTCTGTGTTCCAAAGTCACGCAAGCAGCTGCAGGAAATCCCTATTATGCGACAGCACTTGTTCAGCATTTAAGCCAAAATTCGAGGCTTCAAAAGAAATCAGGCGGCCTTTTCGGACTCTCGCATAACGACACCGAACCACTTGGCGTTCCGGCTCCTATTTCTTTGTATTTTAAGAAGAAAATTTCAGAAATATCGATTCTCCTTGGTTCCGAATCCGAATTTTACATCGAAATACTCATCAGAATTTCGGCCTTTGGACACCACATGAACATGCAGGAACTCGAATTTTTCTGGGAACTCGATGACGACAAGGCACTTGCAGACTGCTGGAGAGAAGCCATTGCCTCATGGAACAGCCAGGGCATTCTCGTCATGCAGCCGGATGAAACCGGTGTTTCAACCGAAGTGTCATTTGCCGAACCATGGATAATCCAGGTTGTTCAGGCAGATCTGAGCCAGAAAAGACTTCGAATCATCAAGGCACAAGCTGCCATGGCACTTGTTGAGTGCTACGACAATCCCACCTACACACAGTCATGGCGAATTGCCAAACTGTGGTTTGAAGCCGGCGATTCCGTTTCATACATACAAAACTGCCAGCAAAGTGCCGATCGTGCCTATGAAGAAGCCGATCTGACATTTGCCATGGCTCAATACGACAATCTGGCCAGTGTTTTCGACTGCATGATCCAAAACGATACACCATCCAAAGAAGTTGCATCAGCCATTGGCTGGCCCGATGCCCTGAGACTCGGTGCCGAAACAGCCTTGATGCTCAACAAAAATCATGCCTTTGACAAATACTGCGCAAGACTTCGTTTCTGGGCAGAACATTATTCCTATCCCATCTGCATTCCACATATCCAGGCATTAAATGCCAAACGCCATCTGAGAGCCGCAAATCTGCTCAGAGCCGCAGAAACAGCCGCCCTGAGTTCAGACAGTTACGACATTTGCAATTCCCCGCTGGATTCAGCCAGAACGGGCCTTATCAAAGCCGATATCCTGATGCAGAACGGCGATCCTGACAATGCGCGCCAAAATCTCATGGCAGCACTCGATGTTTTTAAGACCGACGATTCGGCCATAGATGAAGCTTTGGCTGCTGTTCGACTTGCACAAATCGAGTGGTTTTCAGGTCATCCCAATCGAGTCCTTGATTGTCTTGAAAAGTCCGATCACATTTTAACGGAAGACAATCATTCAGCCGAAGCCCGGCAGGCACGTTTTATTTTCGAGTTCATTCGCTTCTTTATCAAAACCGATAGCGAAGCCTATACCGCCCTGTATAAACGACTTCTCGATGTCAAATCGGCTGGCGATGAATACCTCATCACACTGGATTCTGCCATGTTCGCAGTTGCTGCAGTTCTCATGCTCGACTGGGACACAATACATTCCATCCCAAAACCAACAAACCATCTTGCAACGACATCCCTTCTAACCGGTGCCCTGACATGCATTCATGCCATTGAACTCGCACTCAATGGAGAGCACTTTGAAGCCGACAATGAAATTGCCATGGCCATAGCCAGTTTTGGGCCGATGCGAAAGAGAGAACGCGCCTGGTGCCACACGCTCAATGGAATGCATGCTGCGATGAATTCCCAGCTAAAGGAAGGCGCACTTGCATTCGACAGAGCACAACACGATTTTGAATCCCTGGACGATCAAATCGGTCTGACAGCCGTACTCGTCGGACAGGCGTCACTGGCCGCGACCTGCCACCTCTATGACGACGCATTTGACATGGCCATGGAAGCCATACAAAATGCAAAAGAAGCCGGTTTGTATGCCTTTATGACACTCGCTCTTGGCCCTGCGGCTTGTGCCGCATGTCACCTCAAGCAGCCGGAAAAACTGCTTTTCTGCGATGATGATTTTCCATCCGAACTGCCGGAACTCTTTATCAGACCATGGCTAAATTCGATGAATCAGACGGCCCAGCTTATGGAGCAAAACTATCACGATTCTCCGGCAACAGCCTGCATTCTTAACATCATCCATCGCGTATTCAATCATCGGCAAAATGTCCCACCTTTTTCCCAAATGGCAGAAATTGAAATCAATATCTGATTTCACACCATGATTTAAGGAGATTTCTTATGGCTCACGTATCCCTTCCCAAAAGTTTTAATCTCAGACAATTTTTTGGCGATTATTTTGACGTTATTCGAAGAACTGGCAGTGATCGTGCTGAAGAAATCATCGATCTCGTCGAAGAAAGAAGAGAGAAGCAGGAATGCGATTTGTGCGGTATGCCCATGAAAGAGCCTGCCAAATCCCCCAAACCCTTTATCGGCGCCTATCTGTGTGATACTTGCCGAAGACAGCTTCAGCAGAGATAAACATCATGCTATCGACCGAAGAGCGCCTTCAGGCAAGACAGTTTAATATGCGAGCGCGCCAGCTATTCTGGTGCGGCGTCGTTCCCAATACGCATCCGCTCTGGCACATGACCGAGGATGAAGCCATCGACTGGATTCTCGATTTTCAGGCCAAAAATCAGCTCAAATGTGACGGCCGTTTCGGTCCGTCTTCCCTCATCACACTGATGGCTTGCGCCCGAGGAGGCATAGGCGGTTTTATTATCGACGGCAAAGAAGTCTCTATCGACGGCGTTCGCGTTGCCCGGATGTTTCCCCAAACACAAAACGACATTTCCGTTCAGCCCGATATCTGCTGCCTTTTATCCGTCCCGGAAATCGACTATGCCGTCAGAGATCGTGTCAACGGAAGAACCCCCGTCAGAGCACATTTCAGCATCGACAGCTCACTCGGCCCCAACGATGAAAGCCTCATCATTCAATGGGCTGACCCGTGTCGAGAAGTTCCGTTCTGCCCAACCTTTGAAACCGTCGACTATCCCCGAAAAAGACAGGCCGTAGGCATTGAAATCGAAAACGTCCTGCTTCTCTATCAACTCGATTCCGACGAACGACGCTGGCTGAAACGACGTCAGGTCATAAAGGCTGAAATCGGCAAAAAACTCATCACACAGCCCATCATTTATGATGCTCAAATCAAGGCGTTATCCCATATTCTCGATGTTCTCAGGGATCATGTCGGGATTCCAAAAGTTTTTCCAATACAGGACGGAAAATATTTTACAGGCCTTCTCGATTCATTTGAAAACTACAAGGGATGTCTCGCGAAGTTCAATTATTTCCTGATGAACAATGAACCGGGTGCAGGCCTTGTTCTTCATCTCGAAACACTTTTTGGAAGCCTTGAAACATCTGAAACTTCATCCAAAGAAGGAGCTCAGACAGAGGATGCATCCGCTGCAAAAAAAGACATTTTGCCGGATCTGACAGTTTTTGAAGCTCGCAAAGAAGAGCTGTCCAAAACCTCGACGCCAACCGCGTCATTTTTACCAACGCACGAGGACGGACCAAGATTCAGTCTGACAAATGCCATTGCTGCAGCCTACGCCACAGGCAAAGCCGCCCGAGCCGGAAGGATTGCAGACAAGTGCTCAAAATTCGACAAAGACTAAGTCAAAGGAGGGGGTTCGAACGAAATCCCCTCTTTTTTTGCCCAAAAAGAAACGAATAAAAGTGAACTAAAAACAAAAAAAAGGCAGATAAATAAATTATCTGCCTTTAAAATAGCGGGAATAGGATTCGAACCTATGACCTTCGGGTTATGAGCCCGACGAGCTACCGGACTGCTCCATCCCGCATCAAGCTGTCCGCCTCTCAGCGAACGGCGCGCCTTATACGCGCTTGCACCATCTCCGTCAAGATTTATTTTAACTATTTTTATTTTCTGGGTTACTACTCACCGGGGCTCTGCCCCGAACCCCGCCGGGGCTTTGCCCCTGTCCTCAGTTCGCAATATGAAATGAACTTCGTTTCCCGAGCCTGTTGGTCGAGGCGTTGTGCACAACGCCTCGACTGGCCGTTCATTTCATTAGCTCACGGGGCTCTGTGATGCCAGTCGTCCACCGGACGCCTGCTTTCTAGGCCTCCCGGCTTTTCACATTTCTGTCTTAAAATAACGTTTTATTCAGAGGTTTCTTGGGGGTGGGGTGAGCATCAAAAAAAGATCGCATCGCGTATTGAGCGTGAGGCATCAGGGGCGCAAGAGAGGATCGTGTTGAGTGAGAGAGACGGTTTTGAAACGGGATGAAATGGCGAGATAGCGATGCGCAGGCGCGCCGTATGCAATAGGCGCGCGCCTAAAAAACATTTGCTAGAACTCCCGGTATTGTGTAAAATAGCCATCAAATTGGGATGAAGTAGCGAGTGTGTATGTGCATGTGTGTCGTATGCGGCAGGCGTTCAGCACAAAAAAGAGCAATTATTTGCCAGAAAACTCGATATGGAGTAAATTAAAAGCGTATAAGCCGTATAATATAAATTATATGGTAAAAAAATGTATATAAGGCGAGCTCATGAAAACAAAAAAGATATATAGAACGGGGTTGGCACTGAGTCTTGGATTTGGGCTTTGTGTGATGAGTGCGAGTGTTCAGGCTGAGCCGCAGGCGCCTTCTCGAGTTATACATCTCGTGTATGACGATTCAGGGAGCATGATTGTCGATCCGGAATCGGGGTATAAAACGTATGTGGATACGTGGTGTCAGGCGAAATATGCGATGGAAGTTCTGACCGCGATGCTGGGTGAGAATGACAGCCTGAACGTTTATTACATGAGTTCGTATGAGCTGTCGAAAGACGGAAAATTTACGGGATGCAAGACGAAACGCAAGCCGAAATCGGCGGATATTCTGAGTGTTCAGGGGAGTTTGAACGCGGGAATAATTCAGCAGAACGTGAATACGGTTCAGGAAAACACGACGATGGACGGGGACACTCCGTTTTGTCCGGTTGTGGATGCGTTTGAGGATTTGCAGGCGAATCATGGGTCGAAGTCGAAGGAGAACAAGTGGCTTGTTGTTGTGACGGATGGCAAGTTTGAGGATTCGAGTTCTGAAGTGACGCAGAATTATTACAATGATTTTGCGAAAGAGGCGAATGTCGTTGTTCTGTCGATTGGGAAGTCGGTTGATACGACGATTGTGCCGAATGAAGCGGGGGGACTTTTGATTCGTCATGCGAAGACGTCGCAGGATGTTTTGGACGAACTGACGCAGATAGGGAACCGGATTTTCCAGAGGAATACGATACCGGTATCGGCGGACAACAAGTTCCAGCTGTCGATCCCGATGAAGAAGCTGATAGTTTTTGCGCAGGGTCAGAACATTGAGATTTCGTCCCTGACGAACTCGCAGCAGATGAAGAGCAATCGTCCTGTGACGAGCATTCGAGCGTCGCAGCCGTCGAAAAATCAGGCGACGACGCGCAGGCGTGATCTTCTCAAGATTGACGAAATCATTCAGGGTACGAACGGCAAGCTCAACGGGCAGCTTGCGACGTTCAATGGATTTCAGGGCAAGCGATATTTTGCCCCGGACACGTATCACGTGGATTTGGAAGGCGGCGAGAGCCAGAACATTCAGATTTATTACGATGCGTTTGTTGGGATAGGGATCAGGGTTTTGGACATGTCCGGGAAGGAACTCGATCCGAAGAAGATGGAGCCGGGGAAATACCATGTTGATCTGCAGTTTGAGAATCCGGACTCTCATGAAAAGATTGAGAATGAGCTTTTGAAGAACCCGAAGACGGGTGAATCACCGATGATCAATGGGACGATCACGATCACGCGAGCCAATCCGGACACAGGAGCAGAAGAAGAGGTTTCGAAGTCGGATTTTGACATGTCGACGGATTTTGAACTGGAACCTGGCCAGAGAGCGCGGATCGAGTATCAGGGGCGTTATCTGGAATACAACACGATCAGTTCCAAAGACGGGCAGTCGGATGGGGCGTTTATGCTTCCGTTTTTGATTCCGAATCCGAAAGTGTCTGTGACGCAGAGTACGGGAGAGGGGAAAGACTATGCGAGTTATGGCATTACGGGGTCGGGGATCAAGTCGGACGGGAAGCCGCTTCATTTTGGCGTAGAAGCGAAAGATTATTACGGCAAGCCGGTTGAAATCGGAGCTTCGGACTGGAACGGGATGAAGCTGACTGTGTCGCCGGAGAGTATTTCAGGGGTTGTGACGTCGTTTGAAGTGAAGAAGAATGACGATCGCAGCTTTGATGTGATACCGCATTTTGTGGAGGGGAATTATGCGAAGATACCGACGCAGAAAGCGGAGCTGACGATAACGCCGGAGACGGGGTCGAAGAGTCTTGATATCGAAGGGAGCTATAAAGCGCTGATAGATTTCCACAACGATATCGAGCAGGACGAGCTGATCTGGGCGCCGAAACCGGCGGAGAATTACTGCATTGTGTGTGATGGGATTGATCCGAAGGATGCGCCGTTGAAGATATCGGTGTCATTCAAGGAGCGTGAGCTGACGGATGAAATCTGGTCGGCGATGCCGGTTCCGACGCTGAATTTACTCAAGCAGAACGGGAGTGTGACTGGGTTTGAAGAGTGTCAAAAGACGGAGACGAAGGGTATTTTTGCATGCAAGCCGATTTGGAGCGAACTGGCACTGAATGCGCCGTTTGAGAATGAAAAGAGCGAAGTGTTGTATGAGATATCTGGCGGCACTTTGAACATGGATATGCTGATTGCGAAGAGCCCGGCAGAGCCGGGAGAGCAGAAGTTTTCGATTGGCGAGAATATATCGGCGATATGCTGGATAAAACATTATATTGTTGAACTGATCATATTGTTGATAGCCTTAATTATATTAATTGGGGAGATAGTGAAGCCGAGGATACCGAAGTTTAAAGTGACAGGCAAGACGCATAAACTATCGGACAAGCAGAATCATAAGAAGGATGAGGATATCAATTTGAATGCGAAGAGATCGGCGTCGTGGATACCGTATATTGCGCAGACGGGGAGCTTTAGCACACCGGATAATGAGGTATATTTCAATATCAAAGCGACGAAACCGTTCATGAACAAGAGCATGGAAGTGACGAATATAGAGGCCCTGAAGGGCAATGTCATGGATGACGAATATTCCATCAAGGTAGATGGCGAGCGGATCAACAAAGAGACGAAGAGCTGCAGGATTTCGTTGGGAGAGAATGCGGCGATAGTAACCGTGAAGCGATATGAATATACGATTCATTTGGAATCATGAATTGTATAAAGGAATAAGAAGTCATTAAAAGCAAATAATATATTATTATTTGTATTAACCTTCATCAAAGGAGAAAGCATGATAGCCCCTACCCTACTCATTGGACTTGGTGGAATTGGATCGAAGATCATCGCAAAAGTCGCGAAACGAGTGAGTGAAGAGGTTCCGTCGGAACTTCAAAATCGGATAGCGTATGCGGTATTTGACACGGATATCAATGAACTACAGGATATTCATCAGAAGAATCCGAGGATAACGCCGATTCAGACGTCGACGAAGCTGACGGTTGGTGAATATTTGAACATAGACGCGAATGCGCGAGAGGAATGGTTTCCGGTCAACCCGATATTGAACAGCAAGACGTTGACGGAAGGAGCCGGGCAGGTTCGAGCGATATCCCGACTGGCATTGGAGACGTCGATACGAGCTGGGAAGATGGAACCGCTGCATCAGACGGTTGAGTCACTGTATAAGCTGGAGCAGAATCAGGCGGAGCAGGCACTGCGAGTGGTTGTCGCGAGTTCACTTTGCGGCGGGACGGGGTCGGGGCTAATTTTGCCGGTAGCACTGTATTTGAGAAACTTTCTGGCGACGCGATTTCGTCAGAGTGCGAATATCATGCGTGGATTTTTCATCATGCCGGAAGTGTTTTATCACGTAATACAGGGTGAAATGGAGCGGAACAATCTTCGCTGCAATGCGTATGCGACGATACGTGAACTGGATGCGTTTATGATGAAAGGCGACGGGACGCTTCCGACGCAGTTTCAGAACAAGTTCGGGATTCAGTTTCCGCGTCCCGGCTCGGATGAATTTGAAGAATACAATGTTCGACCATACGATTTCTGTTTTCTGTTTGATGCCCAGAATGCAGAGGGGCGCAAGCTGAATAATTTTGATCAGTATCTGGATCATGCAGCGATGTGTATTTATACGCAGTCGATAGGTCCGATGAACAAACGCAGCAACTCGAGTGAAGACAATACGATACGCGAGTTGTGTGCGGAACGCGGCAGGAATCGTTATGCCGGTGCCGGGAGTTCAAGCATTGTGTATCCGATTAAGGATGTCGAGGAGTACATTGCCTTGAACTGGACGAAGCAGAGCGTGTCGGATTCGTGGCTTCAATTCGATAAATTGTTTGAAGATAAGGGCAAGACGAAGGAAGCGCGCAATCGAGCGGGTGATTACTGCACGTCGATAGAGAATGCGAACGAGAGCAACAAGCTTGCGTCGTACATCAAATCGCAGTGTATTATTCCGCCGAAGGAGGCTCTTGAATCCGGGTCGCCCAAATGGGAATCGTACATTGAAGCCCTTTGTGAAGAGGCGGAAAATCGTTGGCCGAGCATTGATGGAATCAATGAAGACATTGAAGAATGTGTCAAGAAGATGAAGCCGCAGAACGGGGATCCCGAAGACACCGTGATCAGAGGAGCCCTGAATAAACTTGGAAAAGCGGCTAAGGAATTGCAGGCGAATATTGAGCTGGTGAAGACGGATTGGGCCAAGAGCCTGTTTTCACTCAATGCCATTCCGGAGACGGTTAAAACCGATGAAATATCGCAGTATGATCTGTTGAGGTTCCTGCAGGACAACGGGAAGGTCATTCATCCGAATGCGATAAGATATTTCTTATATAAAGCCAAAACCGAGGCCGAAAAGCGTTTGAATGATACGCGTTATCAACTCAAAGATGATTCGTCCGGCATCACGAAAGATGTTGAGGATTTGGCGAAGAATCTCGACAGTGCCGCAAAGAATGCAAAGGGGCTTTTGGGTGGCAATACAGATAAGCTTGAGAACAAGGAGGCGGCCATCAGTACGGTGAAGAATGGAGCAAAGACACTTGCCCGTTACAAGACTTTGGTTCTTCAGGAAGCGATTTTGGACTACGCCGTAGTATTTTTGGGCAATTTGTGTGAAGCGATAGAGAAATTCTACGATTCATTGAAAGAGGGGATTGAAAGTGTAGGGAAGACGACGCGTATTATTTCGAAGAAATATATGCCGGTACCCGGTCGTACGACGCGTTATGTCTGTTCTTCACAGAGCATGCTTGAGAAGATGGTTGCCGTGAATCCGTATATGGGAGACTCGAATGCCGTTGATGAAAAGCTGTCGTTGAAAATATTCAACAAGATATTGGAATATGCGGAACTGAGTTCGAAGGAACCGGAGAAACGTCAGGGCTTCTTCACGAGCATGTTCAATGATCAGATCGTTGGTTATTACAAGAAAGTACTTCGCGAGACGCATTCATCGAAATTGTATATGAATGTCATTGATGCGATTGAGCGCGAGATCGAGCTTGAGAACAACGAAGCGGATCCGGTCAAGATAAGTCAGGCGGTATCGGATATCATCAATGACACGCGCAAGATGGCGACGCCGTTTATTGAAACGCCGTTGGGTGAGCAGCGTCCGCCGATCAGTGCCTGTTCGTATCATCCGTCCCTTGATCCGAAAGATGATTCTCCGCGATCGTCTTTGATAGGAAAAGATTTGAGCAACTTTGGTGCAGTTCCCGATGAAGACATTCCGCCCGAGATGATATTGTTCTATCAGGCGGTATATGGGTTGAGAGCGAACAATTTGTCGAAATTTGCGCCGCCCAAGCAGCTGTTTTCAAATGATGAGGTTCGAAGTGCGGGCGAGTATTTCAAATCGTACTTTGATATTGTGAAGCAGGTTGTTCCGAAGACGGAGAAAACGCCTGTGATAACGCCGCATATCGACAGAAGGTGGCACATCATCAATGTTCTGCCGGAACTGGATGATCAGAATCAGAAAGATGAAGAAGAACGGATATACAGAGCATTTTTGTATGCGTGGTTGTACAAACGCATTCAGTATTCGAAACATTATCGAGGGAACATATACAAACTGAATCTGAAGGGATCGAGGACGGAGGAGTTTGTTGTATCGAACAAAACGCCGTGTGATCGATTCTATGAAGTTCTGGATGCACTCATCATCAATCCGGTGATTGTGAAAAACATCATCGATTTTTCGGAAGAGAAGATCAACAAGGAGCTGAATCGAGCATGCAATCTCAAGTTTGCGAACAGCTTTTTGAACAAGGCACTTTCGGAACTTCATTTGAAGGAAGACGGTACCCGGACGGATGAAGGCGTTCTTGAAGATGGATTTGACTATGATGGTCTGACCATTATTGAACTGCCCATTATTCTCAAACAGTCGACACCGCCGTCGGAATTCCGAACGGAAGTTGGGACGGATATGGTCGTGGCGATGTTCCGGACGATGTATGACTATATCAAGCGAATGACATCTCCGATGGAAGTACCGGATGAGTTTGGCCGGTTTGTGAGGAATCAGTACGAATTGTTTAAGGTGAACTTCAACCGTTATAAAGACTTTGAATTTACCGAATACTATTGGGCACTGATTCGAGCGATTGTCGATATGCTTCAGAGCGATGAATTTGCCGATACAGGTCTGTATGAAGACGGCGAATGGATCGAAAGCGATTTCGACAAATTCTGTGAAGATGTGAGCATGATAAAGTGAGCAAATAAAGTTGACCCAAAGCGCGGAGAACGGAGGGGGCGTGATCCGCATTGGGAAAACGCCGAATTTGTTTAGGAAAATGTGAGAGATCATGTTTTCTTAAACAAAGGTTTGAGCGGGAAATGTACCCCTGATTGAAGCAGTATATACATCCGATTGTTCAGAAATAAGGCAGGCCAGGTTGTTTACAGTCATCTTTGTCAATCATCGTGCTGAGCAGCAGCGCAAAAATTATCAATTTTTGTTTCAGCCATTTATTGATGCCGGAGAGATGTGTTTTTGTCCGTGGCTACCGGAAGAAACGAGCATCGAAAAAGCTGTACCGGATTTGTACCGTCTTCTAAAGGGCAAGAAAGAGTGGCGCGCGATCGTACTGCAAATGGATTCGGTGTATGAAAATCGCGTACGAAAGGATGTCAGAGAGGAGGAAGAAGAAGGCAGGGGCAGGACTGAGAAATATCGTGCAAGTGATATCAATCCGTTTGATTATTCGGATGTGGATAATGAAAAAATGCCGCATGACAGCGAAATACCGTTGATACGGTTGACGCACATGCTCGCAGGGTATGAGTTTAGTCCGATAAAGAAATTTGAAACGATTTATGATTATTACAATGACGAATTGGATGAGGAAAGAAGTATTCCTGAAAAATCGATAAATGGATATAAGCAGATTCAGAAGCAAATGGATGATATTCGGGTTCGATATATTCCGAATAAAGATGGAGGTGATGAACGCATTCCATGTGATGTCGATGAAGAATATTTAGATTTGTCCTATTTGTTTGCATCGTATGGAGATGAAACCGAGGGGAAAAATGTCCGCATTTCAGTTGAATTGATATTAAAGCTGATTCAGTATCAGAATGATATCAGTCAGAACGACAGTCGATATTTGTATGTAAGAAAGTCGGAGAAGAAAAATGCATTGGCAGAACCGGAGGTATTGCCGAAAGATAAGCTTTTCAAGTCATGTCAGTATCTTGGGGACGACTGTAAACTGTCAGTTTTTCAGCAGGAATGTATTGAATATTTTATACTTCATAAGATCGAGTATCAGTTAATTTATCGCGGGAGAGAAGTCGAAGTTCCGGTTGAGTTACCTGAAGAAAGCGTGTTTGTCGAGTATGTCGATGAACGGCTGAAAAAGACGTGCCGGGTGCAGTTGACGGACTGGTTTAAGACCGAACGGTTGTTTAAGATAAAATCGAAAGAAAGTTTAGGCCTGATTTATTGTGATGGCACGCGTGAGCGTGAACTTGAAAGAACGAGTGTATTCATTGAAAATGGCGGGGTTCGGGCTGTAAGACCGATTAGAATATCAGTCGATGAACTCGAGAATTATCACAAGTTTGAAGCTGCGGGGGATGAGTCGTCGATTCAGTATTTCCGACAGGAAGAAGATGGAGATCAAAAGCAGTGGGAAGCATTGGATAAGCATGCCTTGCTGATGGAATGTGTGGAAAACGGCATACCGGTGGGAATGAGAATATCGGTAAGCGGGATCGACATGTTTCACGTTCTTCAGAATCACAAGCATGAGTTGTCGTTTATGTATCTGCCGAAGGCGGTTCGGCATGGAGAGGCCCCAAAGGGGCACAGGTCGTGTGAAAGTGCAAATAATGTACAGAATTGTGCTGACGATGCAGATGTAAAAAAGTCGTTGTTTAAGCTTCAGTCATTAGATGTTGATGAAGATGATGATGAAAGAGTGCAAATCAACAGAGCGAGTGAAACATTGTGTATATCGGATTCTGATGCACCGGATATGAGGGAATATAAAGAGCTGGATAGCGCATGTCTGTATGTGGAACTGGCGGCAGAGGATGAGGGAGATGTCGTCAGTGTTTCGATGCCGGAACTGATTGAAATCGAAGATGTCGTGTATCGCAAAGATGAGTTGAAACTGAATTATCGAGCGGTATTTCATGATGAAACGGAAATAGAGAAGCAGAAGGAACTGAACAGGAAATATCGATTGGCGGATAATCGGCCACTGGAGCTGATATTATTTGCGACGCGCGCTCGAGCGGAAAAAGATGAGAAGCAGAGTCTGAGGAGGGCATGGGCCGGAGTATCGGATGTTGAGATGGCGCAATTCTGGGAGACGAATCATTATCCGGTGAATTGCAGATTTTTGTATATGGACATCATGAGCAGTGACAATTTCCGCATTGAACAGGATTTGTTGAGCTATTGGGTTGGAGTATTGCTGATGGCGCGAAACAGCCAGGGGGCAGGTTGTTTGAAAGCCTATAATTTGTATCGAATGCGAGTTGAGTTGAATGAAAAGGAATTGATGTATGCGTTGAATCGGCAGCTCAATCAGCTGGATGCTGCCTATATGGAATTGCAGGGACAATTGCAGTGTGCAGAAGAATATACGTATCAAATGAATGATAAGTTGTTTACGTCGGAAGAAATCACGGTTAATTTTACTCAAGATAAGATGAGTGAAATGGTTCAAAACAATAAGATGAACTATTTGTGTGAGGGAGATCGAGAAGAAGAAGAGCGGAAGGCGCGGGAAAAGGATCGCAAGATAGAGAAAGAGAAGCAGCTTACGACAAAGATCGGGAACAAGCAGCAAATACTTGATGAAGCGGTAAAACAGGTTCGCAAAAAGTCATTTGAGTTTGTCGATTATTATTCGCAAAAGAATTTTTTGTTGAATGATTATCAGATCAAAGAATTGGAAGCCCAGAAGATAGATTTTGAAAGAAAGCTCATCAATGAACGGGCTTATTCGCCGGAAGAGTTTGAGGTGATACAGAAAAAGATAAAGGCGGAGAGTGACAAGAAGATGGCAGAGGCCAATAAGGCCAAAGAGGCGAAAGACAAGACGAGGATGACGTTTGATGTAGTGAAAACGGTGTGTTATGTGGCCATAGGATTAATCGTTGTCGGCAATGGGACGTATATGGTTCAGGCGGCGATGCAGGGCGAGAGTGCAAGTGAAAGATTGTATTATTTAGCGATATCGATGGGGGTGACGTTAATCATTCTGGCGGCAGCCGCAGGTTGTGCGTATTTTGTGTATCGGCAGTATTGCAAAGAATTTGATGTCAGTCATGTGGAATATGAGCGCGTGATGCGGTCGGTAGATAAACTGGATCGGCCATACGAGGAGACATACGGGAATTTTTATTCGAATTTATTGACATATATGAGACTTCAGGCGATGTTTTCAGGGATAGGGCATCGAAAGGAAAAGGACATAGCGTCCCGTCGAAAGCTGTTGGACTATTCGCGAGCAATACAGCGCACGAGAGAGCGGGATGAAAAGTGGTTGAGGCTGTTTGGACTGGAAAGAATCAAGCTGGAAACGAATGAGTTGAAGAAGCTGTATGATCACGAGTTTATGGACA
Source organism: Myxococcota bacterium (assembly GCA_045599245.1). Lineage (GTDB taxonomy): Bacteria > Myxococcota_A > Bradymonadia > UBA4248 > UBA4248 > UBA4248. The sequence continues at coordinate 23,751 of JAZRVP010000227.1, read as the reverse complement.
AGCCGATGGAAGATCCACTGTTTTATTTTGTAAGGAATGATGAGGATGATGAGGTGAGATTGAATGAGACGGACCGGATGGCGGCTGTCTATCCATTTGTGAATCATGTGTGGATAGAGCGGGATTATTTGACAGATGAAGCGGAAGAGATGTGAGGGGGTAAATGATGGAAGGCATGACGGTATTAGAGCAGCTTAAACTTATTGTATTTTTGATACCATTTATCGGGGTATGCGGTGGGTGTTATCGATTAAATCTTCCGAAATGGAAAAGGGGGCGTCAGGTATTGATGCCAGTGGTGTCGATATTATTATCGATATATGCAATTTTTAAGATTCAGCAATTGTATTATGAATTATATGATTCTTTGAATTATATGGTTGATGCTGCATTTTCGTCGGACAAGGCGGGCGTTTTGGACCAGACTGTATCGGAGATGGTTAAACAGAGCGGGCTGACTGGGGAGGCAGCGGCAGAAGCTGAACGGGTTGCGAGGGAAAAACTGTCTAATATTCAAATTTCTAATGAACTTGCAGGTGGACTGAAGCAATTAAAATCTGTCTTGGGCGGAGCTTTTCAGCTCAATTTGATTTTATCATATATTATTAATTTAGCATGTGCGCTGATATTTCTATGTATAAAAGGAGCGCTGCTACCCATATTAAATAAATTTTGGGATAATGATGAGCTCATGCGGATGACGGTTAAACGATTTTATGAAGGACCGAAAGAGATTCCGCAATCATATATAGATAAGATTACGAAGAAGCATAAAAAGAAGGAAGTTGAAGATGATGAAGAGACGAATGCATCAGGAAAAGATGAAAAGAAGGCAAAAAAAGGTAAGAAGGTAAAAAAAGACAAGAAGGATGAGATTGTTTCGACGTGGGTTGTGCTGCCGCAAACGCCATCATACAGAAAGCTGTTGCTGGGGATGTATGTCGGGGTATTTGTTGCGTCGATAGTGATTTTTTTAGTTTCGTTGATAAATCCGGACTGGGCCGCATTTAAGGCGCCATTTTATCCTGTATTTATTCTTTTAATTTTTGGAGAGGTGGTTGCATTTTTAGATGGTATAACCTACGAAAAAGAGCCGGAAAAGCCGAAAGAAGAGGTGAAAAAGCCGGATCCAATCAATCCAAACTATCGCAAAATCTGGGATGATCTGAGAACGATATATTCTGAAAATATGCTCAGACGGACACCGGATGTTTTGGAAGAAGGCAAGGAACAGAAGGCACTAAAGATTGATAAGGATCTTGGATTTTTATTAAATTCGGATGATGAAAATCTCAAGACAATAGCACAGTATTTTGAGAAATATCCGGAAGAAGAGATTGAACCGAGCTATATTGAAGGGTGTATCAGACTGCTACAGGGGAAGAGTACACTCTTTTGCAATCCATTTTATGAAGATCTCGACAAATATTTGTTCCCGGCAATTATCTATCATTTGTTGTCGTATAAGAAGTGTCTGTTTATCATGGGACGCGATTCGACGGCAGAAGATTTTAAAGCATGGCTGAAGAAAGGAATTTTGGACTTTTTAGGTGCAGAAGGGCTTTGGCAGACAGAAATTATGTCAGAGGCACCGGTAAGTTTTGAATTAGGCATATTAAAATTCAGCGATATTTATAATCTGAATCTTCTTAAAACGAATCGCGAATTTTTCTCGGAGGTAGGATTTGTCTTTATTCTGGAACCGTCGAGAATATTGGCAACCGGGCAATTGGCGTTGAGTTTGATTATCAATCAGCTTGATATCGAACATTGTGACGAGATAACGTATTGTGCATGTGATCACAACTGCGATGGGCTTGTGGATACGCTTTCACATACCTTGAAGACGAACATGACCAATGTGATTGCGACACTTCCTGGAAATGGCTTGAATCTGCAGATATACTGGGATGCGGACAGCCAGAATATGCAGTACAGAATTTTGGAAAATGTGACGCATTATCTGGGAATTGGTACAGAAATCAGCCTGGTCGGCATGAAACATCATGTGTGCAATGACATGTCATTGGGGGCCGACAATATACCGCTTCAGAATGAATGCTGGTTTGCCTGTGACAAGTTTCCGATCATGGATATGATGTGGATAGCAGGTCAGTATTATCATCAGATTTGCCAGTATACAGGTCAGAAAATAGGACAGCAGCAGTTTAACAAGGCACTTGAAGTACGTTCAAATATATGGCATTGCCCAAAGGCATTAAGCACTTATCTCATTGTTGAGGATGAATATAATAATCTATTTGAGATGTCTCGTATTTTCTCATCGAGATCACTCAAAGAAGGGTTTGTCAATATTATCAGCAGTCACTATTTGTTACGTGATTATATGATACAGTATATTGATCTGTTTCAGAGTGATGCGAAGGCGATTCCGACGATTGTACCGGACTATGCCAGAACTGAGCGCAATGTCATTTTGAAACTATTGATGATGATGAAATCGATGCCGCTTTCGGAGGAATATATTCGCAGCGAACTTCGACTTGGCGGGATACGATTTAATGAAGACGAACAGGAGAAGTTCTATGAAAAGTTCTGTGAAGTCGTTGGAATGCATATTTCAGATTTTATCGACAATTCAGAGAAAATTGAGTTCAAACGGACGATAAAAGATTCGATACATGACGATGGTATCAGTGTTGATTATGAAAGTTATTATGAAATTCGCGAAGGGGATAATGTTATTTCGCGTTATCTCAGAGCACTTCAGAATGCTTATTTTATTTGTGAAGATGAACTGAGTGAAATGCATTATATAAGTGCCAAACTGTATGGGCATGTATTTCAGAGTTATTTGCCCGGTCAGTTTATCACGATGGATGGTAAATATTATCAGATAGTCTCGATTTCAGAGAATAAAGGTATATTGTTGAGACGTGCAGCAGATCATATCGATAAGCGACTGTATTATAGACAGCTTCGCGATGTGACATTGAATAAATGGAAAGACGATAAAAACATGGGTTCATCGGTAACCATTGAGCTTCAGTCAGGAATGAAACTGCTGATTGAGCATGGTTTTGCTGATTACGATGTGAAAACACCGGGATATCTTGAATGCGCTCCATACAATGATATCAAACATGCACGAATTTTTGAGTTGAAGGATATTCCGGATAGAAAATATTATAATAAAAATGTTCTCAGACTTAAACTGCCTGAAATTACACAGGAAATTATCGACTTTAAACTGAACGATATATGTGAAAGTGCAGAAAGTGAACAAAGATCAATTAATGCCAAATATAAAGCAATCGATGAAAAGGCACAAAAGGTATTCAATGAAACGGTTTTAAGAGTTAATGCAAATAAAATAATTCAGAACAAACTGCTCGAAGAAGCAACTTTGCAGGCAGAAAATCATAAAAAGGATGTGCTTAAAAAGGTAATGCTCAACCGGACGGCTTGCCTTAAGCTGCGGGATGGTCTTGTTAAGTTTATTTGCTGGGAAAATAATTATAATGTTAAAGTTCTTACCGCAGATGAAAATAATGCTATCATAAGTGATTTGTTTAACAGTTTGAACAATGCCGATGTTATCGAAAAAGTCAGATTTACAATCTGCCTGCTTCTGACTGAAATATTTAAAACAACATATCCGGAATCATGGCAATATATCAATGTTGTTACTCATACCCCGCAGGGAATGGCTTGTAACTTGAAAAATGCCAACTACCATTTTGCAGATAATCGTTTGAAAGAAGCATTAAAGCTCGTAAAAAATAAAAAATGGAATGACGGACGTCGCGTTCTTGAGGCGCTCCTCAAAGATTATCCGGGTTGTATCGATATTTGTCAGCTGCTTTCTATCGTTTATCGACATCTTGGTCTGATTGATAAGGCAGATGCCATGAATGCTGAACTGATTCGTCAAAAAGAGGATTCGGCGGAGAAGATGGCATTAGATGACGATATTGAGAACAGTGACAATACGTCTGCGACGCCGGAATGTATTGACGAAATTCATGAAAATGTCGATGTCGAACATGTCGATGTTTCTTCAGTTAATGAAGATAATAATCAAAATAATATTGAAATTGATGCTAAAAATAACAGTGACACCGCATCAGTTCAAGATGATGTTATTAAGCCTCAGAATGATGTTATTAAACCGGAGACGGATGCCAGTGATCCATTATCCGGTACAGATACGGATGTGGCTGCAATGTTTGATGAAATCAGTGTTTCTGATGATAATAATACTGAAGATATTTCTGATTTGCTTTCGGACTGGTCTGATGATGATTGGAAGAATATTGCTAAAGATATGTTTTCTGACGAAAGTGAAGAGGATGCAGACGCTGAGGTCGAACATGAAAATACTCAAACGGATAGTGCCGAAAATAGCAAAGTTTCGGATGACAATGCCGAACCAAATCATGATTTAAGAAGCGGAATGATTGACGATGAAGCTGTTTCGGCAGACGAACGACATGATGATATTGTTGAGGTTAAAAACGTCGTTTTGAATGCAAAAGTAAAGGCTGATGACGCTTCTCTGGCTGGAAATGATGGGTGTGATGTTGAACTTCATGACATTAAGATTGATGAATTGATAAGAAATATTGAGACAAGGTATGCTCAGGATTATATCTACGTTATGGAAGATAGTGAAATTGACCTCGGATTGACAGTTTCGATCGAACGTTATTTAGACAGATATCTTGAGATTATTTATGACTTCCTGGTGTGGCATGCATCGAAGGTTGCGTCGAGTAATCGTTCGGAAGAAATGCAGGATGACTTCGACATCAACCTCGATAAAATAGCCAGAGAAGCTGAAACACCTAAAGATGTGGTAAAAGAGGAAGAAAAATTAGGATTTTTCCAGCGTATTATTCGATTCCTGAAGGCGTTATTCGGGGTTAAGGATGACGAACCTGAAACGCCTCAGCCTGTCGAAAAATCAGATGAACCGGAGCCGGATGCCCCCCTTCCTCCGCCATTACAGGATTATTTGCAGGATTGTTTCCTTAAATATGGTGATAATGATTTTGACAAGGCACTCGCGGTTAAAGAGACCATTGCCTACCTTGGACTTCTTGGGTATGACGCCAATCGATTGGAAAAAGCCCGCATGAAGGCTGAAGAAACCCGCCAAAAGAAAGAGGAAGAGGCTGAACTGATAGGTGAAAAGAATCGTGAAGTGAAAGGCAATCAGGAGTAATAACCTGTTGGCTCGAAAACGACATTCGTGCCAACAATGATGGTACTGCAATTCCTGCCTTTAAGTGCTTTGTGTGATAATCATGTGTAACCTGGCTAAACGACTCGACAAACTTCGAATACTGCTACAAGATCACGATTTCCTGACGGGAAAAGGGCTGAGCAACGAAGTCAATATCCGCATATTTTGCTATAATCCCAAAGATGAACTTACCGTTCAGCACTTTGTGAATCACCAACTGTTGGCAGATACAGCCCTCAAGTGCCATATCATTGAACTGAACTTATACAAATTGTTTATAGAAATCTGCGAAGATATGGACATTCTCGACAGCATTCCGGAAATGGAAGAAAGTGATGGCAGTGTCTTTACGTTGGAACAGCTTCATTCCGCGATTGGAGATGAGGAATTTATTGCGAAACTGCATGATAAATGTGATATCGCCTCTGACCAGAACAATGTTTTATTGCTGACCGGAATTGGTGACGTCTTTCCTTTTATGCGGGTTCACAAACTGCTCGAAGCCATGCAGCCTTATTTTTCGGACATGCCGATTGTGGTGATGTATCCCGGTGAGTTCGACGGAAACTCGCTCAAGCTGTTTAATAAACTCAAGCCCAATGCGTATTATCGTGCGTTTAGTGTGGTGGATTAGTGATGAGTGACTAGTGATGAGTGACTAGTGATGAGTGGCTAGTGTTGTGGATTAGAAAACGACGTTGTGTTGATACATATACAAATCAAGCCACGCGTATTGACCGAAGGGAGAAGCGTGGCTAAGGTGGCGTATGAAATAGCCACCTCCCCATAAAAAGGAGTGTACGAAGATGTTCATCCAGGATATGTTTCGCGAAGACATCCATCGCAAGATCAATGGCGTCATTAAGGTCGATCAGAATGCTGTCGATGTGATCGAGCAGGAAGTTCGAGAGTACGTCATCACAAAGGAATTGAAAAAACACTTCATTTCGTTTTTCAATTTTTACGGGGATGCATTCAACGAACCGACGGCGGATGTGGGCGTTTGGATTTCGGGCTTCTTTGGATCTGGTAAATCGCATTTCTTGAAGATGCTGTCTTATATTCTCGAGAATCGAGACGTCAATGGCGTGAAGACGGTCGACTTGTTTCGCGAAAAATTTGAGGATGATCCTGCCACTTTTATGCTGATCGACAAGGCAACCCGGGCCGAAACTGAAGCGATTCTGTTTAATGTCGATATTCAGAGTTCGATCAATAAAGACGACACCGCAGTTTTGCGCGTCATGGCCAAGGTTTTCTTCAATCATCTCGGATTTTATGGCGAAGACCTCAAAGTGGCGATGTTGGAAAAATTCATCGATCAAGAGGGAAAAACTGAGGAATTCCGTCGAGTTTTTGAACAAAAGAAAGGCAAACCGTGGATTGAACAGAGAAAAGCTTATGCGTTTAATGGCAAAATTGTCGTTCAAACGCTGGTTGAAGTGCTCGATATGAGCGAGTCTGATGCACAAGCCTGGCTTAAGGATAAATCGGTTGTCAATTATAGCATTGCGCAGCTCGTCGACGACATTAAAGCATACGTCAACAGCAAGCCTGACAACTTCCGACTGTTGTTCATGATTGACGAAGTGGGACAGTATATCGGCGAAAATACGAGCCTTTTGCTCAATTTGCAGTCGATTGTCGAGAAGCTTGGCAGCGAGTGTCAGGGAAAAGTTTGGGTTATTTGTACTGGCCAGGAAGCCATCGATGAGATCATCAAAGTGAGGACCGATGAGTTCTCTCGCATTCAAGCGCGTTTTAAAACGCGCCTGTCGTTGACCTCATCTTCCGTCGATGAAGTGATTCAAAAACGCATTTTGAAGAAAAAAGAAGCGGCTGCCACCAAGCTCGTGTCGCTCTATCACGACAACGATTCCGTTTTGAGGAATCTGTTTACATTCTCCAATGCAGTGCTGGACATTAAGGGCTATAGTGGATCGCAGGAATTTTCGGACAATTTCCCGTTTGTCCCTTATCAATTCATCATCATGCAGAAGGTGTTTGCTGAGATCCGCAAACATGGCAATGCCGGTAAGCATTTTTCAGGCGGCGAGCGTTCGATGTTGTCGGGATTTCAGGAAGCGGCTCAGGCCTTGTGCCGTGAAAATAAAGACCAGTACGCGCTCGTTCCGTTTTATCTGTTCTACGATACGGTTCACACGTTCCTCGACGGTGCCATTCGACGCGTCATCGAACGATGCCAGAACGCCGCCGATGCTGGTAATGGGCTCGAAAATTATGACGTCAGTGTGCTCAAACTCTTATATTTAATTCGCTACGTAAATGATATTCCGTCGAAAATTGAAAATATCGCCATCCTGATGGCCGACGATATTAGAACGGATAAAATTCAACTTCGTGATAAAGTCCGCAAATCCTTGGAACGACTGTTGAGTCAGAACTATATCGGTCGCTCGGGAGATTGTTGGAACTTCCTGACGGACGAAGAACAGGACATTCAGCGCGAGATTAAAAATACATCCGTCGACACAGCGGCAATCGTTGAACGCATTTCTCAGCTCATTTACGGCGACATCTATCAGACAAAGAAATATCGTTACGGCAAATACGATTTTGACTTTGACAAACTGGTCGATGGTGTCGGCAGTGTGTCAGATGCGATGAAGCTGCGTTTTCTTACCGCAGCATCAGACCAAATCGAAAAAAATGACCTGAGTCTGCGAGTCGAATCGAAAAAACAAGCCATCGTTGTGTTAGCCGACACGTCGTATTACGATTCGCTCGAATCCTCGATGAAAATCCGAAAATATATTAAACAGCGCAACGTGGCACAGCTCCCCAAAACCATTCAGGAAATCATTCGCAATCAACAGGAAGAAGCGAATGTTTATGACGAAAATGCCACGGAAGCACTCAGAAAAGCCATTCTGGAAGCGAAATTTTACGTCGATGGCGAACGTCTAAATCCCAAAGGCAGTGATGCCAAAGGGAAGATTGACCAGGCTTTGGAATATCTCGTCGTCCATGTTTACAGCGAGCTGGATCTGATCACGAAGAACTGCGAGTCGGATCAAGAAATCGTCCAGATTTTGTCCGGTAAAATTCAGAAGGACCTCAATGGACAGGTTCCCAACATAGGGGCCGCATCCAAAGTCGAAGAATATCTCGAGATTCAGCACACCAAAAATCTACCCACGTCCATGGCGGATATCCAAAGCCGGTATCAGGCTCTTCCTTACGGTTGGAAGGAAATCGATATTGCTGCCGTCATTGCACAGCTCATCTTCGACCAGAAAGTTACCGTCAAATATGCCGGTGATACGATTCAGGCCTGTGATCCTAAACTCGTAAATCTTTTGAGAAAGAAGAACGAAGTCGGCAAAACGATCGTTTCAAAACGTCAAAGCGTCAATGCGTCCAATATGAAGCAGGCTAAATCCTTCCTGCGTGAGTATTTCGACGTGATGGATGTGCCCGATGATGAAGACGGCCTCGTCAATTTTATTATCACCCGTTTCGACGCCCAAAAAAAACATTATAACGATCTCTTAAATCGCTATCTCATTCGTGCTTATCCCGATGAAGAGATGGTCAAACAGGCAATCCAGCTCGTGACCGACATTCTGTCGAATCAAAAAGATAACATTGCACTTGTGTCTTTTGTTATCAAATATCAGGACGATCTTTTAGACAGTAAAGACGACATGCAAAATGTCGAAGCCTTTTTCAAAAATCAGGTTCAGATATTCGATTCCGCAGCCAAACTCATTTCCAATCTTGAAAATGAACTCGATTATCTGGCCAAATCCGAAGAGGCATTCAATGCCCTAAATAGCATTCGACAGCGCATCAATGTTCAGGGCAAGTTCAACTACAAGGGTATCCCCGAACTCAATACGTTGATGAAAACCGTGACCGATGGCTATACGGTTTTGCTTCTGGCGAAACGTTCCGAACTCCTCGAAATCGTTCGTCAATGCATGGAGACCATTCACAACGCCGCCGGAAATCACAAACTCGCCAAATCCGAAAGCGACAAGGCTGACGCGTTCTATACCCAGAAGAAACAACGCATTTCTGAACTCGAGGTGCTATCACTCCTGGATGCCATGGTGCCAGCACTCGTCGAACAGAAAGACGAAACATGCGCTCGCATCAAAGATATTCTGACGCCAGAACCTGTTGTTAAAACAGGAACGCCGTCCCCAAAGAAGTCCCCCAAAAACTCCGCCTACGCAGCTCCTTTAACCGTCAAAAAGCCCGTTCACACCTACAATCGTTCCGTCATCTTCCCCTCAGAGCGCATCGATGATGAAACTCAGTTAGACGAATACCTCGCTCGAGTCCGTAAACAGCTTGTCGAATACCTGTCGAAGGGCGAATGCATTCAGTTGAAATGAATAATTGATAATGGATAATTGATAATTATTTTGTTGTTCCGCGCCTTCTCGCTATCGCTCAATACGGCGCGGCGACGTGCTATCTCGCTACGCGAGATACGCACGTCGTAAAATGTTGTAAATAGAGAGTTTGTTGCAGCTGGCGGGCGAGCACCTCAGCTGAGCTGTAACGATGATGGTGTGGCATGTCACCAAAGATATTGACAACTCGGTGGGGATGGTGCTAAACATTATCCTAGGTAACCTCCCCCGCCTAGACAAATTTATTTGTATGCGTATACGGGGAGGTGGTCTTATTATGAATTCAAATCAAATTAATACTGCGATTAAGTCTTATGAGCAGACTAAGAAACCACGTTCACTCGATGATTTGGTTGAGATTTTGTTATCGAGAGGGCTGATTTCAAAGCACGAAATACTTAAAGCGACACTATCGAGAATTTCTTATTTTCGGTTGTCTGGCTATTGGTACTTGTTTCGTCGTAAAGACCAAGAATCCGGGACTATTCTCGACGATTTTCGTGAAGATACAACGCTTAATGATATTTTGAGAGTTTATAAATTTGATCAGGAACTTTCCTTATTATGCTTTAATGCCGTTAAGCAAATCGAGGTTAGCCTTCGTTGTTTTTTTGTTCAAGAAACAACAACTCGATTGGGTGCGTTCTTTTACGCCAATAGTGATGATCCTTTATTTCATAACTGGGATAACCACTCTGTTACAATAAAAAACCTTGAAAAGAGGGCTATGTTTAAGCAGAACGCTGAAAACTCAACAAAAGAAAGCTATGTTGCCCACATGGAAGAAAAATATTCAGATGAGCACATGCCTCTTTGGATGGCTGCGGAACTTATGGATTTCGGGACCTTGATTCACTTCATGGAACAGATGGATGTTACATTTTGGAATGCATTAGCCCAACAACTATGTTTACCCATCGCTCTTATTAAAAAATGGATGTACGCCATTCGCAATTTGCGCAATGCTTGTGCGCATCATGCCAGAATCTGGAACAAATCATGGGGAACTCGTTCTCTTCCCCCAAATCGCCCATCTGATATAGCCTGGTACGCTTCGTTGAATTCAAGTCGGTGGTCAGTTCCTCGTATTGGTACGCCCAAGTCGGAACGCCATTTGGCGCTCGATAATGATCGAACAGGCATGCTTCTCTTTATCTGCCAGTATCTTTTGACAAAACTCGGATACGATCGCTCATGGGCACTTCAAATTGAAAAACTATTTAATGATTACCACCTCACGGAATCAGAATTAAAATCTATGGGGCTTCCGCCTCATTGTTTTGAACATCCCGTATGGCGTATGTTTCATTAATTGATAATTGATAATGGATAATGGATAATGAATAATTATTTGATAATGCATAAGTTCGAGAGATGGAAGCAATTATCAATTATCAACTATCAACTATCAACTATCAATTACATTGTCTGCCGACGACTCGCTTCTCGCTGTCGCTCAATACGCTCTCAGAGCTATGGCAAATGCTAACCCCAGGAGCAAAGGATTCTAAGCATAACGCCTACTCCCATTCGGGAACCCAGCTTGTGCCCTTCACAAGTTAGCTGATATGTTACTTAGCAAATTTTCCATCCGCCGTCAACCCTACAACTCCTCACTCCTCATTGCCCACTAAAAACGAACTCATAATGGATAAGTAATAATTATCAATTATCCATTATCAATTATCAATTTGAAAGCCATGGACAAGAACTCGATTAAAAAATACGCCATATTCGCCCGAAGAGAACTCATTGAACGCGTCAGCACGCGTGCGCAACGCTACGGCATTACCGAGGATGGGACGAACGATCCCAATGCGGTGACGCGTGCCGATGGCGAGGTGATGAATGAGGTTGAGAAGAAACAGCGCCAGGCATTGATTCGAAGAATCGAATCGATCGGTTGGCAGCAGGCGATGGAGGAAGCCGCTTATACGTGGTTTAACCGCTTTTGTGCCCTCCGTTTTATGGAAGTGAACGGGTATTTGCCCTCTAAAATCCGCGTCTTTACCGACGAAAATAACGCCTTTAAGCCCCAGATCCTGGCCGAAGCCCTGCAACTCGGCGATAAGTTCGACGACATCGATATGGCGTACGTGATCGAGCTCAAAGAGGCCAACGAAACCGGAACGCTTTATAAATACTTGCTCATTACCCAGTGCAATGCCCTAAAAACACAACTGCCCGGGCTTTTTACAAAACTCGACGATTATACCGAGTTGTTGATTCCCGATCACTTGCTGCGCGAAGGTTCGGCAATCGAACAAATGATCGCGATGATCCCCGAAGACGACTGGAAAGACGAGGTCCAGATCATCGGTTGGCTATATCAATACTACAATACCGAGCCCAAAGACGAAGTCTTCGCGAACCTCAAGAAGAATATCAAAATCGACAAAGACCATATCCCAGCCGCCACACAGCTTTTCACACCCGACTGGATCGTGCGCTATATGGTTGAAAACAGCCTCGGTCGCCTTGCGGTCGATATGAATCCCAATCTACGTAACGGCGTAGCACGCTACGCCGCGCCCTCGGCTGGTGACACCGCACCCTCTGCTGGCACATGGCGCTACTATCTCGACGAAGCTGAGCAGGAACCCGACGTCGAAGCGCAACTCGCCGAAATCCGCAAGCAATACGCGGGCATGAAGCCCGAGGATATCAAGTGCATCGATCCGTGCATGGGCAGTGGACATATCCTCGTGTATATGTTCGACGTGCTCGTGCAGATTTATGAGGCGGCGGGCTACAACGCACGCGAAGCGGCGAGTTTAATCGTTGAAAACAACCTCTATGGCCTCGACATCGACGATCGTGCCGCACAACTCGCCTATTTTGCCGTCATGATGAAGGCGCGCCAATACGATCGCCGCTTTTTGACGCGTGACATTCAGCCTCATGTGTATGCGATTGCCGAGAGTAACGGCGTAAACGCGTTCGTCGTGAAGTACTTTTTGAATGGCCGCGAAGACCTGCGCCCGGCCCTCGAAACGATCATCACTGAACTCACCGACGCCAAGGAATATGGCTCGATTCTAAAGGTCACACCACAAAATTGGGCGGCCCTTTATGCCCGATTCGACGAAGTCGCCGCCGAAAACAAATTTGACGTTTCCGAACTTCGACCACTCATCGAAGTCGCCGAAGTGCTGGCGTCACAATACGACGTCGTCGTCACCAATCCACCCTATATGGGCGGTTCCGGCATGGGGGCAAAACTCTCCGAGTTTGTGAAAAAGAATTATCCGGACAGCAAAAGTGATATGAGTACAGTCATGATGGAACGCTCCTTAATGATGTGTTCGGATTATGGCTATATGTCGATGATTAATATTCCTGTATGGATGTTTTTATCGAGTTTTGAAAAATTAAGAGAAAGCATTATTAAAACTAATACCATTACAAGTATGGTACATCCAGGACGTGGAATCTTTGGCTCTGATTTTGGGACAACCAGTTTTGTGATTTGTAAAAAATATATTGAAAATTATAAAGGCCATTATCGCCGTTTATTTGATAAACAAGGTGAAGTTGAAACCATTGAGCAGCGAGAAGAACGATTTTTTGAAAAACGAGGTGTATTCTTTGCCAACCAATCGAACTTCTCGAAGATCCCGGGATCGCCGGTGGCGTATTGGGTCGGGGAGGCGGTGTATAAGGCGTTTGAGAATGAGACACTTGCGGATGTTGCAAAGCCAAGACAAGGATTGGCAACGGCTGATAATGATAGATTTTTAAGGTTTTGGAATGAAGTTGATTTTAACCGAATTGGTTTTGGATTTGAATCAAGAGATGCTGCAAAACAAAGTCAATGCAAATGGTTTCCAATGACAAAAGGTGGTGATTATAGAAAATGGTATGGTAATAATGAATATCTCGTAAACTGGGAAAATGATGGGTATGAAATTATTCATAATGTTGACGAAAATGGTAAACAGAAATCTCGCCCACAAAATTTAAATTTCTATTTTAAAGAAGGATTTACTTGGTCTGCAATTACAGCAAGTTTTATCTCTATGAGATATTGTCCAAAAGGTTATATTTTTAATGCCAAAGGATCAATGTGTTTTCCTAATCAAACAAAAAACATCTATTATCTACTTGGATTAATGAATAGTTATACAAATAATTTAATGCTTTCATTTTTAGCACCGACATTAGATTATTCGGAGGGTCCCGTTGGTAAAACTCCAGTCATCATTTCCTCCGCCGCCAAACCGCGAGTCGACGCGCTTGTCGAAGAAAACATTGCGCTTTCACGTGCGGACTGGGATGCGTTTGAGACGTCGTGGGACTTTGAGAAGCACCCGCTTCTTTAATGGATAATTGATAATTGATAATGGATAATTAATTGATAATGGATAATTAATTGATAATTGATAATTGATAATTGTTTTGTTCGTCGACGAAGTCGGATGAAACGAAGTAATTATCAATTATTCATTATTCATTATCAATTGCTTTGGGGCGTTTATATGAAAGAAAATATTATTCTGAACAAGAGCAAAGCGTTTGCGATCCGAATTATCAAGCTGTACCAATACTTATGTAACGAAAAGAAGGAGTATATCCTTTCGAAGCAAGTGATGCGAAGTGGGACGAGTATTGGGGCGAATGCCAAAGAAGCGTCGCAGGGACAATCGAAGGCGGATTTTTACGCAAAACTGCACATTGCGCTTAAAGAAGCGAGTGAAACGGAGTATTGGTTGGAACTGCTGCATGAATCAGGCTATCTGGAGGATGCAGCGTTTGAGAGTATTTACACCGACTGCCAGGAGCTGATTAAGATCCTGGTATCAATCCTAAAAACGAAGTAGTTGATAATTATCCATTATCAATTATCAATTATCAATTGTTAAGGGGGGGCAAGTTTCATGGCGATTATCGAAGGAATTAGAATTAAGAATTACCGGGCATTAAAGGATGTCACGATGGGGAGGCTTTGGAATAAGCAGGACTCTAAGCCACTTTCCGCACTTACCGTAATTATCGGGAAAAATGGGGTTGGCAAGAGCTCGTTGTTCGATGCATTTGGTTTTCTTGCAGACTGCATGAAATTGGGGGTGGAAGAAGCATGTGATGTGCGCGGACGAGGGGGATATCAGAAGATACATTCACAAGGCGTGGATGGTCCTATTGAATTTGAGGTTTATTACAAAGAAGACGGGAATTCTCGGCCAATTACTTATGAAATTTCAATTGAGATAGACAAATCAGAACGACCTTATATCTTAAAAGAACGACTTCGTCAGCGCAGAAAAGGACAAAAACGCGGCTGGCCTTTTTCGTTCCTCATCTTAGATAAAGGAAAAGGAGCAGTTTGGAAAGGTGAATACGATGGGCATCAAATGGATGATACTCGAGAAATATTTGATTTTAATCAATATTCAGATGAGCATCAGGAAGAAACAAACCAAACTGAACCTGTTGAGCTGTCTGATATCACAAAGCCAGGAATTGCAACGCTTGGAGCATTGAAACAGCATCCAAGAATTTCATCATTTCGAGCGTTTATTGAAAATTGGTATTTGAGTTATTTTACTCCAGATGCAGCACGATGTCTGCCATTGGCTGGACCACAAAAACATTTGAATATGCATGGCGACAACCTTGGAAATGTCGTTCAATTTATGGAACGAGAGCATGGAAAACGCTTTCAAAATATACTCAATAAAATTGCTGAAAAAATTCCTGGGCTAAATCATATAGATACGGAAAAAACTAATGATGGACGCCTGCTTCTTCGCTTTTATAATCAGGGGTTTGATAAGCCGTTTTATGCGCAACAAATATCAGACGGTACACTAAAAGTATTTGCTTATTTGTTATTATTAGAAGATCCGTCCCCATCCTCTTTGCTCTGCATTGAAGAACCGGAAAATGGCATTTATCATAAATTACTAAGTAGCTTTATGCAGGAAATTAGAAGGTTTGTGTCTAATACAAAGTATCATTCGCAAGTGGTCATGACGACTCATCAGCCTTATCTACTTGATGAAATAGAACCAGAAGAAGTGTGGGTGCTTGAAAAGCAATCTGACGGATTTAGCACACTAACAAGAGCTGACAGTATTGAGTTTGTTAAAAACATGTTTGACGAGGGTCAGCCGCTTGGTAGTCTATGGTATAGCGATTATTTAGATAATTAGGAGAATGAAAAGATGCACTTTGAAATTTTAGTCGAAGGTCAATGTGAATTGACAGCATTGTCCATTCTCATGTCAAAAATCCTTGGACCATATCAGGAACCTCATACCTGGAAAATTCATAAACATCAGGGGATTGGCAAATTTCCAGAAGATCCGTCAAAACATCCATCGCCAAAAGATGCTTCGCTACTCCACAATTTAGCTTCTAAACTTAGAGCTTATGGTAAGGAAAACCGAAAAGATCTCGTTGTCGTAGTACTCGTCGATTTAGATGATCGTCCAGATTGTCGAGCGTATAAGCATGAACTCTTACATCAGCTCGACTTTTGCGATCAAAAACCTAATACCTTATTTAGAATAGCAATCGAAGAATTAGAGGCTTGGTATATTGGTGATAGAGCCGCAATCGAACAGGCATATCCCAATGCAAATATATCCGATTTAGAAACGTATGTTCAAGATAGTATTTGTGGCACATGGGAGCTGCTAGCAAGGGTGGTTAACGAGAAAGATGTGCAAGTACTTATAGAAAACTCCAGGCGTTCACGCCGTCTTTTAGAAGTTAAAGTCAACTGGGCCAAGAAAATATCACCATTTATGGATGTTGAGCATAATCAATCGCCAAGCTTTATTGCCTTTAGGGACGGACTTCGGAAGTTAGCTTGTTAATATATATATTAGGAGTAAAAGAATGGGAAAACTCATCGCCGACAAATTCAAAGCTTGGGAAGACGAATGCAATGCACGTTTTAACAAGCTCAAAGCGAACGAAGAAGAATTGAACCGCATCTTTATCGATATCTACGGTTTACAGAACGAGCTGACTCCCGAGGTCGAAGATAAAGACGTGACGGTGCGAAAAGCGGATTTAGTGCGCGAGATCAAGAGTCTGATTTCATACGCCGTTGGGTGTATGTTTGGCCGCTATTCGCTCGATAAAGAGGGCTTGTGTTATGCCGGTGGCGATTTCAATGCGATGTTTACGACGATTTCGAGTACGACGGATGGCAAACTCGATGGCCACAAAAGTCGTTGCTATTTAAAGGAAATCGTCGATAACGTCGGCGCCGCATTTGGCGTGGATGCCGACAACATCATTCCAATCACCGATGACGACTATTTTGCCGACGACATTGTGACGCGATTCGTCGAATTTATCAGCATTGCCTATGGCGCGGACACGCTCGAAGCCAATCTCAAATTCATCGCAGACGCGCTCGGCGGCAAGGGAACGCCGCGTGAAGTCATTCGCGCATACTTCCTCAACGATTTTTATGCCGATCACGTCAAGATTTATCAGAAACGCCCCATTTACTGGCTGTTCACTTCGGGCAAGAAAAACGGCTTTAAATGTCTCATCTACATGCATCGTTATCAGCCCGACACGATTGCGCGTATTCGCACGGATTACATTCACGAACTGCAGTCGCGCTATTTAACGACTACGGCTAGCCTCGAGTCGCGCATTGCTTCCGCTGCCAACAACAGTGAAGCGGTAAAGCTCAAAAAACAGCTTAAAAAACTCCAAGACCAGGCCGAAGAACTCCATAAATACGAAGAAAAGATCCATCACCTCGCCGATCAGATGATCGCAATCGATCTCGATGACGGCGTGAAGGTCAATTACGCGAAGTTTGGGGATGCACTGGCTGCTGTGAAGTAGTGAGTGGTGAGTAGTGGGGAGTGGTTAATCCCCTAAAACTGACTTTATCCATGAGCCATGCTATCATGATTACGTATGCCTGAGACATACCGAGGGGCATTGACACGCTAATTTAAAGATTCAATCATGAATAGGAAATGCGAGCATGAAACTGAACAGTCTAACCGTAAAGAATTTTAGAGGCTTTAGTGAGTTGCCTGTATCGTTTCATGACCATTTAACTGTACTCGTGGGCATCAATGGTGCCGGTAAAACATCCATACTCGATGCCATTGCGATCTCGTTGGGGACTGTGTTTACTGCTTTTGATGGGCTCACAGGCATTAAGATCAAGAAACAGGACGCATCAATAAAAGCTTACAAAGTTGGTAGTGGGGATGATGTTCAGGGACAATACCCGGTTGTCATTTGCGCAAACGGGGCGTTAGGCAGCGAGGATGTCGCTTGGGAACGATCTTTAAATAGGGATTCAGGCAGCACAACAATAAAAAATGCAAGTAAGCTCATCAGTATTGCCAAATCGTATCAAGAACGTCTGCGCAATGGCGATACGACGTTAAGCCTGCCTATTATTGCGTATTATGGTACTGGTCGTCTTTGGGATTATCATCGCGAAAAAAAGAATAATGCCTTTAAAAATGATTCACGTTTGAATGGCTATGTCGATGCGCTTGATGGGACGGCAAACATTAAGCTCATGCTTAACTGGTTTCGAAAGAAAGCCATCGAAAAACAGGAAAATCAAGAATTGGGAATGGGACCAATTCCTGAGTTAGAGGCCGTCTATCATGCCATGGAAGAGTGTTACTCGCTGGCAACGGGTGAGACGGATGTTCGAATTCGATATAGTGTCAGTACAAATGAACTAAACGTATATTACGCTGCTAAAGATGGTACTCGAGTCAGGCTTCCACTCAATCAGCTGAGCGATGGTTTTAAAAGTACATTAAGCCTTGTTGCGGATATTGCTTATCGTGCAGCCGTGTTGAATCCGCAATTGTCTGATCGTGTCACGAAAGAATCCGATGGTATCATTCTCATTGATGAAGTGGATTTACATCTCCATCCCTCGTGGCAACGTCGTGTGCTGAATGATCTGCAAACGATCTTCCCTAAAATGCAGTTCATTGTCAGCACACATGCCCCCGCTGTGATTCAGTCTATTTCGAGAGAACATTTACGTATTCTTCGAGATAACCGATTGGAAATGCCGTCACTGCAAACATTTGGTAAAGATGTGAATGGCATATTTAGATCGGTGATGGACGTTAGTGAGCGACCTATTGAGATCAAGATGCGATTTAATTCACTTTATGAATTATTGGATAATGAACAATATGATGATGCGGAACAAATGCTAAATCAACTGGAAGACGAAATCGGGAGTGATGATCCTGAAATTGTAGCTTGTCGAGTTCAGCTTGATTTAGAAAGGCGTTGAGCGTGATGCCATGATTGAAATAAAGAAAGGCAAGGAGCCGAAGGAACTCATTGAGTACCGCAAAACTAAATACGCTTCGTATAATTCAATGCCATCAGAGCTCAAGGATAAGGTCAAGGAAAGTCTTATGCGAGAGCAGGGGGATTTATGTGCCTATTGTATGAAACGTATTCCCCAGAAGAATGTATCCGCAGAGATATCCGTTACGATAGAACATTGGGATGCTCAGCACGCCAACGATGATGATAAAGGATTGGATTATCGAAATATGCTAGCGGTATGTTCGGGGAATCGAGGGCATAGTGAATTGTGCTGCGATGCCCAAAGAGGTGCATTGCCTCCGGACAAACAGGCCTTAACTGTCAATCCGTTAAAACAAAGTACTTTGACGGAAATTTCCTATTCTTCAAATGGCAAAATACAATCATTGAATCCTGATGTAGATATTGATTTGAATAAGAAGCTGAATCTCAATAGTGAGCGAATTGGTTTTCCGGAAATGCGTAAACAAGCTTTGCAGACACTCCAAAAAGTCGTTCAAAAAGAACATCCTACAGGGGATATTTCGCTGTATTGCGAGCGACTTCTTGAACGTTATATGTCTGAAGAAGAAAAACAACCGTTCGTTGGAATATTGATGTGGTGGCTTAGGAAGAAAACTCGCAAAAATTGAGAAGCTGCGCGTATTGAGCCGCAACGCGGCGAGTAGCGCTGCTTATGGTCGGCGTATGAAATAGCCGGCCGCCCGAAGCGTATGGCGTCAGCCATAGCGGAGGGCATACCGCAAATCACGATAAAGGAACATCGTCATGGCTTTGGATGTCGAAAAAGTACTTCAGGAACTTAAACGTCGCTTTTCGGAGGCTTTGCCTGAATTTCATCAAAGACACATCATTTTTTGGCATGACGAGGATCGTGAATTTGAAGACAAAATAGACGACATGCACCTTGAAGGCGTCAGAATCGTCAGAATGACGGGCAATAATGCATTTGAAATCAAGAAGTTACTGACGTTGGACGACACATCGAGTCATTTTCTTGTGTATAGTCCGGTGACGTATGCCAGCGATGAAGACAATTGGCTTCTCAATATTGAGCTTTATAGCGGTGAACCGTTTCGTGCAGATATTCATACGATTTGGATGGAAGAGATGGGGCTGCCTTCGACGGAGAGTCTGCGCGTACTTGTAAAACGGTATCACAAGTATTTTAATGCCAAAGACCGTCGAATGCGTTTTGCATCGTTCGCAAGCGGCATCCATCATGCGAATCAGATGCACCTTGGGGTCATGGCGTGTGTGTGTGGCTGTTGCGATATGCAGCCGGGAACGATTGTAAAAACGGTGTTGTCCGGTGGTCTGAATGAAGCCGGGAATGTTTGTATAAAAGACCTGATTATATATGGTGCGATTGAACAGTTTAAAGAATTATTAAAGCAGGCTATTGGTTATTCGAGCGGCGAACTTTGTTTGCTGGATGTCGCCAAACGGATACTGTTGACGGCCTCGGCCAGGACGCTCAAAGAATCGTGCTTTTCTGGATTAAAAGATGAACTTTCCTGTCCGCATCAGGCATTTTGTTATGACCTGGTGTCGGAATGGATGCATGGTGATACGTGTGAAAGTTATATTGTTTTGGCCAGGACGATCGAAGCTGAAACGCGCATGTTTGACCGATGCATGAATTTGGACGTTTTGGATTTGATTGAGACGGAGTGTTTTCCGTGTATTCATGATGTCATTCTCGTGAAGTTGATGATGGACATCGGAGAACATCATATTATTCGTCCGGATGTGATCCGAAAAGTTGTTGAAAAGCGTCGCACGTGTGTTTGGTATGAAAAGTATGCATATTATTATTATGCGCTGCTTCAGGTTGCATATATGCAAATGTTTTATATCGAGCATTCGGCGGGATTTCATATCACAAATCCGGTTATATTATGGAATAATTATACGACAGACTACTATCGCATGGACACATATTATCGAGCGTTTCATGGGGCATTCGGGCGCAGCATGAAGACGAACAATGTGTTTCAGGATGACCGGATGAAATCGCATTTGGATGATCTGTTCAAGCTGGTGGTGGAACGCGTCGAAGGCATATATTCTGCGTGGTTTTTAAGAGAACTGGGGGCATGCTGGCAGACTGCGAGTGCCGACAATCTTGAGAATTTGGGCCGTATTGAGGGGATTCTGTATCAGAAGAATTTTTACAGCGAAAAAGTTAACAAGGCCGATACACGTATATTTGTTGTGATTTCAGACGCGCTTCGTTTTGAGGTGGCGGCATCCCTGAAAGAGCAGCTTGAACGCGATACGCAGTGTCATGTTGAATTGTCATCGATGAATGCAGTTTTTCCGACGATTACACCGTACGGCATGGCGGCGCTATTGCCGCATCGTTCATTGAGCGTTGCAGAAAATGGGAATGGATTGTCTGTCCTTGCCGATGGTATGTCGACGGATTCGGGGCATCGTGAACAAGTCTTGAAAGCGATGAATGAAAAGAGCATTACGCTTCAATACAAATCGTTGATCGGCATGAAAAGCAAAGACAGACGTGAACTTATTAAAGGAATGGATGTCGTTTATATATATCACGACAAGATAGATGAATCCTCTCATGCCTCAGATAGTTCTGTGTTTACGGCGTGTGATGAGGCCATTGATGAACTTAAAAGTTTGTTAAAAATTATATATTATGAATTTAGCGGAACACATATATATGTGACGGCTGATCACGGTTTTCTCTACACCTACGAACCACTGACCGAAGATGCGAAAGTCAATAAGTCCAGCTGGAATGGCAAAGTGGTTGATTACGGTCGTCGATATGCGATTATGTCCAAGGATGCCTCGCCGAATTATCTCGCGCCGGTATGTTTTCTGGACGGCAAAACGGCTTATCAGGCCTATGCTCCAAAAGAGAATATTCGCATAAAGATGAGCGGCGGCGGGCTTAATTTCGTTCATGGCGGCACAAGTCTTCAGGAAATGGTTATTCCGCTCGTGGATTTCCATTATCTGCGCAATGATAATAAGTCATATCAGAGGAACAAAGCGAAGATTGATACACAGCCGGTTATGATTAGCCTCGTGTCGATGAGCCGCAAGGTTTGTAATATGATTTTCTCGCTCGACTTTTTCCAAAAAGAGAGCGTGGGCGGGAATCGTGCTGCTGCAACTTATGTTCTGTACTTCGCGGATGCCGCAGGAATGGTCGTCAGTGATAAGGCAAAAATCATTGCAGACAAAAGCGATCTCGATGTGACCAGACGCACGTATCGTCAGCAATTTAATCTTAAATCGATGTCGTTTGATAAGAAATCATCATATTATCTCGTGATCGAGGATGAAAGCGGTGTGCAGCTTCCCGTTCGTGAGGAATTTCAGATCGATATTGCATTTGCTGTCGATGAATTTAATTTCTTTTAAGAAATATTTAATATATATATTTGGGAGGGGGCAAGCCCCCTGCGCGGCTATTACTACGTAATACGCCGCTACCCCCTGTGCGGGGCAAGCCCCGCAACGCCCCAAATCTACAACATGCTATAGCTCTTTCCAAAGGCGAGAGCGTTATGGACAATACAAAGCTGGACAATCGTAATAGGAGAATATGTACAATGATAAAGCTCAAAATATGGGCTTTTTTTGCGCTTTTGGCGTTTCTTTTGGTGACGGCATCTTCGTGCAAGAATGCAGGAGATAGGGGGCAGGATGCCTCAAAAACTGCAGAAAATGCGCTCGCAGTAGCGGTAGCCGAGGCAGATACAAAACCAGGTGAAGAGGCAGATACAAAACCGGGTGAAGAGGATAATAAAGTACAAGAGGGTAAGAAATGTCCCGCCAATGCTGACGATCCTGATGGTTTATATCGTGATTTCTTCGATTGCAAGACACCGTTTCCGATGAAAGACGGCAAAGCCGCCAAATACGACAAATCCTGGAAAGAAGGCGATGACGGAGCCTTGATGAATGGCTACGAATTTCACGAAATTACGCAGGAATTCATCGACGATTACAAAAAAGCGCTTGAAGCCGCTGGTTATATCAATGACCGTCCTGTCGAAGCGCCTCCGATTTATAGTAAAAAACTCAGCGAGACTTCTGAACTACGCGTAGTCTTAACAGACTCGCTGTGCAAAGAATGGTTGGATTGTGACGAGACAAAGAAAACGGGGGATTTGAGGGTCGAAACTGCCATTATGACATTTGATGTGCCGGAAGAACCTGAGCCGGTCAAACCCTCACAGGATGCCGAAAAGATTAAAGCGGCTTATCATCATCCAGCCGATCCCGACAAACTCTATGCAGGGTTGCCAGATTACTGCATTTTCCCAATCAAAGATGGAAAAGCTTTTCCGTATGTCGAAAAAAGCGATTTGCTCGACGATCCTGCAACGAGAGATGCTGATCAACTTGTTTATAGTTTTGTCAGTACGGCAACTCTTGATATCGACGATTTCATTAGTAAAACGTTTGGTAAACAGCTCAAAGATGCCGGATTTGAGGGCACAGGTGGGGGGTATACTCGGAAAACGGGTAACAATACCTGCACCGTAACGTGGGATTCCGGTGAGGGCGAACTCAATTTGAGATTCTATATTAGTGACATCGAAGATTCATCGCGATAAGCATGTTTCGTAGGCTGGCGGGGGGCTTATTCCTTTTGCCAGTCCTCGATAATACATTCATGAACTTTGTCTTTTGCATCTTTGTCGTAATTGACGCCGACGAGGAACATATTTCCCCGGTAATGTTCAAGTCCCTGTGGATAATTGCGATTTTTAGCCTGAGCAATGGCGGTTTCTGCGTCTTTATCCCATTTGAGTTCGACGATCATTGCGGGAACGTCGCGATCGCTTCTCGGAATGAGTACGATGTCGGCAAAGC
>JAZRVP010000226.1:0-3523 GCA_045599245.1 Myxococcota bacterium | reverse complement strand
CCTAAAATATTGAGGATTCCAAAGGGCTCAGCCCTTTGGTGGGGTCTGGGGCAAAGCCCCAGAAAAGAGGGGTCTGGGGCAAAGCCCCAGAAAAGAGGGGTCTGGGGCAAAGCCCCGGAAAATAAGCCATAAAAAAAAAGCCGGGGCGTATGCGGGCCTTTGGGCCCCATAGCACCGGCCAGGGGCGGCCGTATTGCCCGCAGGGCGATAGGCTGCCGGCCTCAAATGTTCATGCAATGTGGAAAAATAAGCAGGAAGAATAATGAGAAAAGCGCGCGATTATTTGCTATCATCTTAGCTTGCGTTTTATGGTGCGCCCCGTAGGCGTTTTCTTTCATGGAGTGACTATGCACAATAAATATATATTTTTAGCGGCTTTCTGTGTGCTGCTTGCCGGCTGTAATGATGATTCTTCTTACCAGATCAGCCCTAAGAAAAGCTGTGATTGCAAGGACGGACAGGTTTGTCTCAATGATAAATGCGTGGATGCCGATTCGCCTTGTCTGAAATGTAAGGACGATGAGGTGTGTTTTAAAGATGTTTGCTATGACTCGGATTCGCCCTGCGCGTCTTGTAAAAATAGTCAGGTGTGCGTCAATAATGCCTGCATCGGCAAAAATGAACCTTGCGCAAAGTGTACAGATGGCCAGGTTTGTAAGAATGATAAGTGCGTTGAAGCCGATGATCCTTGCGCAGAATGCGAAGAAGGACAGGTTTGCAAGAATAAAATTTGCTACGAACTCGGGGATCCCTGTTCCCTGTGCGAAGAAGGGCAGGTTTGTAAAAAAGATACCTGCTATGCGGCGGATGACCCTTGTTTGAAATGCAAAGACGATCAGGTTTGCAAAGACGGGGAGTGTAAGAAGCCGGCTGATCCGTGTGAACTATGTCTACCGACGGATAGCTGCGAGTCGGGTAAGTGCATTGCATGTTCGACGACGATTTGCGGGACAGAGTGTTGTGATGAAGGCGATGTGTGCAATGTGGCCGGTGACGCGTGTGTTTATGCGTGTGATGACGGGCGCGGGATGTGTGACAATGGCGATTGCTGTGACGAAGATATGTTCTGTTCCGTTGCCGGGTACTGTGATCGGACGTGTGAGTTTGGTTCGAGCTGCGGGCGCGAACGGACGTGCTGCGGCGAGGATGAACAGTGCCTCGATGATAAATACTGCGCGCCGAAATGCGATTCGCCAAGAGTTTTGTGCGGGCAGGAAAAGCAGGAGGTCTGTTGTGATGAAGGCATGGTCTGTCTCCAGAACGAATGCCACACGGACTGCGCTGAAAACACGACGCGATGCGGCGCCGACCAGAACCTGTGCTGCGATAATAACGAGCAGATTTGTATATTTAACAAATGCCTGAAGAAAGGCGCTCCGTGTGAAGTGAATGAAGACTGCGAGCTGTGGGAGTTCTGTGATGTGGGCGGATCCAAGACGTGTGTATCGCAGGATGAAAATACATCTCAGTGTGTTTATCGGCCGAAAATCGAGAAGTTTGAACCCGTGGTCAAGTGGCATTACACGGATGAAAAGGTTGAAGGGACCCCGGCTGTCGCCGACATGACCGGGGATGGCATTCCCGAAGTCGTTTTTGAAGACGAAGGCTACAACCTCGTTGCGCTCGATGGACGCACCGGCGCGGTTCTTGCGAAATCCAAGCTTCGCGTCTGGCATCCGTGGGGAGATTTGGCACTTGCCGATGTCGATGGCGATCAGGTCGTCGAGGCAATGGTTTCGACGGGTGACGTTGGGACCGGCAAATCCGGCCTGAGCATTCTCGTACTCGAAAATTCGGGCAGCGGCTGGAGCTGGAAAGAAAAGGTGTTTTTACGCATCGATGAAAGTCTTCTGAGCAGTAATAAAGATGGCAACAACAGATATTATGTCGATATCCATCCGGCCGTTGCCGATATCGATAACGACAATGTTGCGGAAATTGTGACGGCCGTTGGCGTTATCAAAGGCAATGATTTGAGCAAATGGCAGTGTTCGCTCAATCTTCCGAGCTATACGACGTGGTATCGATACGGAATAGCCGTTGCAGACCTCGATCAGGATGGCCAGAGTGAGCTGATTGCGGATAAAATTTACAACAATAAATGCCAGGTTTTGTCGGACATATCGGAATCTGGGTGGGGTTTCCCGGCCATCGCCGATACGATTCCCAATTCGGGAGAGGCCGGGGAGCTGGTTCCCGAAATTATCCGTTCCGGGAACGGCAGCGTGAGTGCCTGGAAAGTGTATAAGACCGATGCCGGGTGGTCGCAGAAAAAGATTTGGTCGAAATCGCATCCGGGCGGCGGCGGCGGTCATCCCAATATTGCCGACTTTAATGGCGATAAAAAGGCTGAAATCGGGATTGCAGGCGCAGATTATTATGCCGTTTTCCGGGGAGACACGGGAGAAGTCATCTGGCAGGCCAAAACCCAGGATCACAGCAGTCAGAGAACGGGTTCGTCCGTTTTTGACTTTGAAGGCGACGGCAAGGCTGAAGTCGTTTATCGCGATGAATGCTATCTCCGCGTTTACAATGGTTCCGATGGCACGGTCATTATGGAAGAGCCTGCAACGTCGGGAACTGTAATCGATTATCCGTTAATCGTCGATGTCGATGCCGATGGCAAAACCGAGATTATCACGACGAGTGCTCCGGTTTCCGGGTGCACATTTAAAGACAACAGACCGGCCGTAGGAAATGGCGTAATTGCGTACAAAGACAGCCACAGCAAGTGGGTTCGGACGCGCAAGATTTGGAATCAGCACGCCTATCATGTGACGAATATCAATGAAGACGGAACGGTTCCGTCCCCGGAAAAAGCGAACTGGCTCAACAAACGTCTGAACAATTATCGGGCCAACACGCAGCCCGATGACGCCTTTAATGCGCCCAATCTCACGCCCGGCGATCTCAAGGCCGTCCAGGCCTGTCCAAATTACAAGCTGACGGCAACCGTGAAAAATGAGGGTTCCGCAAGCGTCCGCGATGTCTGGGTTTCATTCTATATTCGCGGTTATGACACAGGCAGCGGGCCGGATGATCTCCTCCTCGGTTCGGTTCTGGCCAAAGGTGTCATTCCCCCCGGCGGCTCACTGGACGTGACGCTGGATTGGAACCAGACCGGCAAACTCATGAAATCCGGTGCCGATGTCAAAAATGTCATTCTTCCGCAACAGGTTTCATTTACGGTGGATGATGGTCCGGGTCAGAGTTCGGTCGATTTCTTCAATGAATGCCATGAAGACGACAACGATTCGGCCGCCGTTAAGGTCGAACCGTGTCCCGAAATCATTGCGTGATCGATTCGTTTTGGGGCTTGTCTATGCGCGCCCGCGCATACGACAAGCTGGAACGCGGCTATTGCTTTTGGCAATACGCCGCGTTTTTTAGTGCGCTCGGCGAGCGCACGTTCTAACGGGTGAAAGTCCCGAATCCGCCCGGTAGTGGGAAGGATATAGCTGAACACCAAGGGTGTCCATCGCGAGGTGGAATCTGAAGGAAGGTGTAAGCAAATCTCCGGTCT
>JAZRVP010000225.1:0-24393 GCA_045599245.1 Myxococcota bacterium | reverse complement strand
TCCCTTGTTCCTCGCCGGGGCCCCACCCCCGGCTCTCGTCAATTTCTGCCTAAAAATTGCGAAATACTCTGCCATATTCAGTAGATATGTGAATTACCCTGGGTGAGTAGTAACAAAAAAGCGCCTTTTCAGGCGCTTTCGTGAGCTATTATAAATCACATTCCGATTGGATTTTGGTCAGAAACCAGGCAAGTCCAGACCTCGCCCAAAGTGGTATTTCATCGTCATGAAATACCAGCGTTCCTACGGATGAAAATGGCGATTCGAGTTCCTCGCCTTTACATGAATCATTGACAGCAGCTTGCGCATCTTTGGGGGCAATGGAATACCGATGCTTCGTGCCTTGAATCTTTTTGACGAGCATTGTTGCCGATGAGGCATCGCCATTTTCGTCGATACGATACTGCTTTGAAAGACCATCATAGCGCGTTTCAACGATGTGAGATTGAACACAAATGACTTCAAGAGGCTTTTGTGTAGTCGAATCTGAAGCAAACGTAAGCTTTGCCCCCTCCTGCGTCTTTTCAATGTTCGCGACGATATTTCCTTGTTTTCGAATGACAATTCGCTCGTTGGTTCGAACACTGAGGCGGATATTTTCCGTATCGGAACGAACGGTGAGTGTTTTTCCGGATTCGGCAATAGACCAGTCCTTGTGCAGTCGATGGACAGGTCTGTAATGCCGCATTTGATTTTCTCCCTGTCGGACGTAATCAATCGCGGACATTGCTTCTTCTTCGCTAAAACAGCCAGTCAGCGAGAATGAGATGAGAAAACAAAGAAAGAGTCGTTTCATGAGACTTTGATACCGTTATCGTTGCAGAACTGCTGAAGTATTCCATTCACAAAGTTTTTGCTTTGATCGGCACCAAAAAGCTTTGCGAGTTCAACGGCTTCATTGATCAGAATGCGAGGCGCGGACACTTTTTCAAAATATAGCTCGTAAACAGCCATTCTCAAGATGTTGAGATCGATGAGCGTCATGCGTTCAATGCGCCAACGTTTGCTCGAGTTTTGAATGAGTTCGTCGAGCTTTTCGCGTTTTGAATTCATGGCATAAATGTTTTTCATGGCTTCGCAGAAAGCAAATCGTCCGCGAGCATTCAGGCTGTTGTCGTCGTTTAGAAAATCGTCAAAAGGAAAGACATCTCGAATGAAATCGATGTCAGTACAAGGTTTGACAAGCTGCATGACATCAGCCTGGAGTGTCTCAATGGCGAGCGAAGGACGATATTGTTTGAGGTAGAGGACGGCGAGAACGAGCATTCTCATGGCTTTTCGAAGCCGCGTCCTCTGACCGGAGATGAATTGGCATGCATTCTTAGTGGTACCGCGTAATTTTTCATCCGTGACAGCGGTAACGCGCAACACGGCATCTTCGGTGTGGAGCGGGAAAGTTGATTTAAGCGATGCAAGGAATTCGATCGAAAGGACTTTTAAAACAGCTTCTCTCCAGGGAATGATTTCATACCCGTCGGTATGCGTGACCTCAATGACTTCATCGATAAGTTCATCGGTGACGTCTTCATAAGGCGTTTCACGTTTGGCGATGGCTTTAGCCAGGGGCAAATCGGCGTCCGGAAAGAGCTTTTTGAGGTAAGATTCGAGGTTTATCGTGTCGATCGTTTCGGGCAAAACTTTGTTTTGATCCCAAGCACGAAGTGCATCCGGGAATTGGTCTGGACATTTGTTAGCGTAAACCCAGAGTGCGGCCATGGTTCTCGTATCGGCATCATTTTTTGGAAGAGCTTCCGGCGTCCAGGATTGATTTGATTTTTTAGACATATAGATTGGGAATGGTTGAGTTTCTCTCGAAGCTGTGTCGAGAGAAAGTGATCAATGAAAGGATTGCGTCAGGAGTGACGAAATAAGGGGAAGAAAACTAGAGGGAACGGAAAAGGTCAGCCATTTCGATGGCAGCGAGAGCCGCTTCAGCGCCTTTGTTTCCGGCTTTTGTTCCGGCACGATCGATGGCTTGATCGAGGGTATCGGCGGTAATGACGCCATAAGAAATGGGGAGATGATAGTTCAGAGAAAGCTGTGCAATGCCTTTTGTGCATTCAGCGGAGATGTAATCGAAATGAGGCGTTGCGCCGCGAATGAGTGCGCCAAGACAGACGATGGCATCAAAACGATTGGATGAAGCAACGCGATCGGCTGCGACAGGAATTTCAAAACAGCCGGGAACTCTGAAGATTTCGACTTGATCGGTGTTTCCGCCATGTCGATGGATGGTGTCAAGTGCGCCCTCGATCAGACGTTCAGTGATAAAGCTGTTAAAACGAGCGGCAACAATGGCGATTCTGAGGTTTTGGGCATTGAGCATGCCCTCGTGTGTAATGGTCATATCGAGTCCTGTGTGAGTCGTGAGTATAATGTCCATCCTTCCCCATCCTTTGTCTTAAATGGGGTGAGGATGTTTATGAGGAGAGGATTGATTAATCAACAAGAGGTTTTGTGTCGACGATGTGAAGCCCAAAGCCTTCGAGAGCGGCGAGTTTTTTGGGTGAATCGGTGAGCAAAATCATGTCAGAAATGCCGAGATTTCTGAGACATTGAGCACCCGTTCCATAGAGTTTTGTGTCGGCCGGGACGCGGTTTACGGCTTCTTCGTCGGGAACGGTAAGGCCGCTCAGAGCGGAATCGAGTGCGTCATCTTCGCGATGAATGTAGAGCAGAGCACCGCAACCGTGTTCGCGAATGCGATTGAGGGCATGGCTTAATGCGTGTTCGTCGTCATTGAGTCCAAGCAGGTCATTCCAAACGGCTCCGCTGTGAACGCGAATAAGAGGCGTTTTCTCTGCATCGTTGAGGTTCCAGGTCAGCGCGAGATGCGTGGTGCCATCGATTTGGCTTTTGAATGAAATGGCCTTGAAACCAGCGGCAATGCCATCGTGAAGCTCTTTCTCATTGATTCTCGAAACGAGGGATTCACTTCGGAGTCTCCAGGCAATGAGATCGGCAATCGTGACAATCGGCATGTCATGGATTTGTGAAAAGATTTCGAGATCAGGCATTCTGGCCATGGTTCCGTCGTCTTTCATGATTTCACAAATGACCCCTGCCGGCACAACGCTGCCGCATAATCTCGAAAAATCGACGCTGCCTTCGGTCTGTCCGATGCGAACGAGAACACCGCCGGGTCTGGCGGCAATGGGGAAGACATGTCCTGGTCTTGCAAAATCGTCGGGTTTTGCAGTCGGCATTGAGGCAAGTTTCATCGTATGAGCGCGATCTGCCGCACTAATGCCTGTTGTTACGCCTTCGGCGGCTTCAATACTGACGTGAAATGCGGTGTGAAAACGGCTCGTGTTCTGGGCCGTCATCGGAGGAATTTGGAGCTCTTCAAGACGTTTTTGTGTCATGGTCAGACAGATCAATCCACGGCCATATTTTGCCATGAAATTGACATCGTCCGGTGTGACATGCTCTGCAAGCATGAAGAGATCGCCTTCATTTTCGCGGTGCTCATCGTCCACAAGGATGATCATTTTGCCCTGTCGAAGCGTTTCAATGGCGTTTTCAATGGTAGTCAACATTTGCTGTACACCCCGCAATTTCTGTCGGAAATGGAGGCACCGCCTAAGAGAAAGATTCGACTTGTCAACGTGGTGGATCCGGCTTCCGATTTAAATAAACCCAGCACTTCGCAACTTATCCATGGTCAGTGACGAAGCATCGTGGCTTATATCACTTTGACGGTCGGTGTTGCAAGTCAGCAGTTTCTCAACGTATTTGCCTAAAATATCGACTTCGAGATTGACGATTCTCCCGACAGACATGAACTGTTTTGAGAGCACTTCCTGGGTATGGGGAATGAGCATGATATCGAAGGATTTTTCATCGACTCGATTGACGGTCAGAGAGGCACCGTCGATGGTAATTGACCCTTTTTCAACGATATATCGAAGAAGATTTGGCGTTGTTTCAACGCAGACTTCTTTTGCAGAACCTTTAGGGGTGATGCGAATGATTGTTCCCGTGCCGTCGACATGTCCAGAAACCCAGTGTCCGCCTAATCTGTCGCCTAAACGAAGCGCGCGTTCGAGATGGACTTCACTGCCTGAACGAAGCATGCCGAGATTGGTTCGTTTGAGCGTTTCCGATGACGCATCGGCATGAAAACAATCCCGTTCAAAAGCCACAACGGTTAGACAAATACCGTTCACAGCAATGCTTTCGCCGAGTTTGTATTCTTGAAGAGAAGAGGCAATGACGAGTCGAACGCCTTCCTGATTTTGGATAATGTGCTGAATAATGCCTGTCGTTTCAATGAGCCCGGTGAACATATCTGATTGTGGAGGGATGTGGTGATTGTTGAGGGATAGAGATTGCGTGAGGAAGGATAAACATGGGGATTACCGGCGGTGAATTCTTCCGGAGATACGGAAATCCCGGCCGAGTTTTTGGATATCCTCCGGAGTGAATTCAAGAGCATCGGCCATTTTGTCGATGCCGGAACCTGCAATACAGCCGCGAGCATTGAGTCCCCCGATAATTTTGGGGGCGATGTAGATGTGTACTTGATCGATGAGGTTATGGTCGAGCAAATCGCCGTGTAGAGCGGCTCCGCCTTCGCAATAAAGCGTGGTCATTGCATATTTTTGAGCAAGACAGTGCATGACCTGGACTAAGTCGAGTTTGCCGTTGTCTTCATCGACGCATTCGACAGGGATGTTTCGATCGAGATAGGGTGTGAAATCGGCGTCTTTTTTAGCCGTGAAGAGGATTGTCTTTTGTTGTGAAGTGTCGAAAACACGCAGGTTTAGGGGGAGTCTCAGGGTTCGATCGAGAATAATGCGAACGGGTTGTTTGGCCTTGCGATCGAGTCGGACATTGAGCTGCGGGTTATCGAGAAGGATGGTTTGGGTTCCGGCGATAATGCCGTCGTGACGTTCGCGTTCGAGATGGACGTCATGTCTGGCGATATCGGAGGTAATCCATTGTGAAGAGCCGGAACGGGTTGCGGTATGCCCATCGGCAGTCATGGCCCATTTTGCGGTGACAAAAGGGCGGTTGTCTCGAGTTCGCGTGAAGAAAGCGGCATTGAGTTCGAGGAGTTTTTCCTGGCAGATACCGACGAAGCATTCGATACCGGCATCTTGAAGTCGTTTGATTCCGGAGCCGCGAACGCGTTCATCGGAGTCGACGGAACCGATGAAACAGCGTTTAATGCCGGCGCGAATGAGGGCTTCCGTGCATGGGGGGGTTCGACCGAAGTGATTGCATGGTTCAAGGGTGACGTAGATATCGGCGCCGTGGACATCGAGACCTTTCAGTGAGGCCAGGTTTAAAGCTTCGACTTCAGCATGAGGTTTTCCTGCGCCATGGTGCCAGCCTCTGGCGAGTTCAATACCGTTTTTGACGATAATGGCGCCGACCATTGGGTTTGGATGGACGTTCCATCCGCCTTTGGCGGCTTCGTTCATAGCTTCCGTCATCCATTCGATGTCGTTCATAGAGCAAACCCTGGGGTATTGAACAGTCCCCCGCGCCGAGTCGGAGCGGGGGAACGTCGGCGAAGCCGACAAGGGGGTGAGGGTGGCGCGCGTATGAAACAGCGCGCCGGGGCGACGTATTTCGGTGCCGCGTGCGGCGCCGAAATAGGCGACCCAACATCAAAACCGGATCATATCACTTTTTGAGACCTGCAAAAGGATTGAATCCGAACGTCTGCTTGTCCTGTTTTGGAGCTTTTGGCTTGTCTTTTTGGCCTTTTGAGGGGGTTGAGGGCCGGCTGTCGCGATTATTTTTCTTTTGGGGAGCACTGCCGCCATCGTCCTGAAGCAGACAGCTCAGAGCGATACGGTTTCTGGCCAGATCGACGTCGACAACGCGAACTTTGACGGGATCGTTGACACTGACGACTTCAGCAGGATTAGAGATGAACCGATTGCAGAGTGCGGAGATATGAACGAGTCCGTCCTGATGGACACCGATGTCGACAAATGCGCCGAAATTGGTGACGTTTGTGACGATTCCATCAAGGATCATGCCGACTTTGAGGTCTTCAATTTTAGTGACAGCGTCGTTGAATTTAGGAGGCTCAAACTGAGCACGGGGATCGCGGCCGGGTTTTTTGAGTTCGTCGACGATATCGTTGAGTGTGAGCAGGCCGATGTCATCCGAGACGTACTGTTTGACGTTAATTTTGGCGGCAAGGGCGGGATTTCCGACGAGATCGCGCAGCGAAATGCCCATGTCAGCGGCGATTTTTTCGACGAGTTTGTATCGTTCAGGGTGAACGGCCGAGGCATCGAGGGGGTTGTCACTTTCGCGCACGCGGATGAAGCCGGCGGCCTGTTCGAAGGTTTTGGGGCCGAGTCCGGAGACTTTGAGAAGCTGGGCGCGGGTGGAGAAATTGCCGTTATTTTCGCGATGGGCGACGATTTTTTTCGCCATAGAGGGGCCGATTCCGGCGACATAGGAGAGGAGTTCAGCCGAAGCGGTATTGAGTTCGACGCCGACGCGGTTGACGCAGCTTTCGACGACTTCTTCGAGCTTTTTCTTGAGAAGAGGCTGATAAACGTCGTGCTGATACTGTCCGACACCGATGGATTTTGGGTCGATTTTGACGAGTTCTGCGAGTGGATCCTGGAGGCGTCTGGCGATGGAAATGGCGCCACGGACGGTCAGATCGAGATCTGGGAATTCTTCGCGAGCCAGGTCGGATGCGGAATAAATACTGGCGCCGGATTCGGAGACCATGACGACGTACGGGCGGATGTCTTCAGGGAGCTGAGAGACAAGATTTCGTACGAAGCTTTCGGTTTCACGGCCGGCGGTTCCGTTACCGATGGCAATCGCTTTGGAGGGGTGGCGATGGAGAAAGTCGAGAAGGATTTTCTGGGCCTCGGCTTCGCTTTTAACCTGAGGATAAATCGTCGTATTTTCGAGGAATTTGCCGGTTTCATCGAGGGCAATGCACTTGCAGCCGGTTCGGACGCCGGGGTCGATCCCGATGACGGCCTGAGCGCCAAAGGGGGCCGCGAGAAGAAGTTTTTCGGCGTTTTGTGCGAATACATCGACGGCTTCACGATCGGCATTTTGTTTGAGTTCGACGCGGACGTCGGATTCAATGCTCGTCTGCAGCAGCCTCTCAAACGCGTCCTGACAGGCGTCGATCATCAACTCTCCGTAGGGCGAAGCCGTATTGAAATTCATCATGGAGGCGATGTGGTTGACGACGGTGTCTTCATCGATTTCAATGACGGCGCGAAGGAAACCGTCTTTTTCACCGCGTCTGATGGCGAGGAAACTGTGACCTTTGCATTCGGAGACGGGGGAACGGTAGCTGTAATACTGCTCGAATTTTGAACGTTCTTCGGAGGCTTTGTCAGTGCCTTCGGAGACAATTTCACCGCGTTCGTTCATGAACTGACGGAGGTAGTCGCGAACCGAGGCGTTTTCGGAGATGGTTTCAGCGACGATGTCGCAGGCGCCGTTGAGGGCTTTTTGAACAGTGTCAACGCCGAGTTCGGGATTGACAAAAGCCGCAGCGTCTTTTTCAGGATTTCCGGATAATTCCTGAGCGAGGATGAGGTCTGCGAGTTTTTCGAGCCCCTTTTCCCGGGCGATCATGGCGCGCGTTCGGCGTTTGGGGCGATAGGGCAGGTAGAGGTCTTCGAGAGCGGTTTTGGTGTCCGCCGATTCGATTTGTTTTTTGAGTTCCGGTGTGAGTTTTCCTTGAGATTCGATTTCTTTGAGGATTGCTTCACGTCGTTCGGTGAGTTCCTGGAGATAGGCTTGTCGTTCTTCAATGGTTCGGATTTGAACTTCATCGAGGCCGCCGGTTTTTTCTTTCCGATACCGGGCGATAAAGGGAACGGTGGCAGATTCGGCGAGGAGATCGAGAACGGCGAGGACAGAAGATTGAGAGAGATTGAGTTCTGTGGCGATGGCGGAACTCAGTTCCTGATTAGTGAGCATGTCAATCCTTATAGAAAAGAAATCGGGCTCCGAGAAAGGAACCCGATGAACTTAGCTTTATCCCCAACGCCCATATTTGTTGGGAGAAGGGGATGTTTTGGGCAAAACTAAAGTATTTGATCAGTTGTTGTCTTCCGGACGGGAACGGCGAGTTCGACGGGTTCTGGAATGCATTTGAGCATCAGAAGCTGCGTCATTTTCGGAAGGTTCGAGTTCGGATGAAACGGCTTGATGAACGTCCGCAACCGGTTTGAGGTCAATTTGAACATCAGCGTCGGTGGCCGGCGTAACGGGAGCTTCGGCATCAGAAATTCGTCGTGTTTTGCGAACGCGGCGTCTTTCGGGTTCAGCACTGATTTGTTCAGCGACAACTGGGACAATTTGTTCGGTGACAACCGGGGCAGCCGCGACTGGCCCGGTTGTTTCTGCAACAGGTTCAGCTGTTTTGGCAGGTTGTGCCGGTATTGTCATATCGTCGTTGTGTTTTACCGGACGGGTTTTGCGAACGCGTCTCGTGCTTTTGCTGCTTTCCGGGGTTGACGCATTGAGAAGTTCAATAACATCAACTTTAGTTTCGGCAGCAGGAGCTGTATCGATGACAGGAGCTGTTTCGATGACGGGTGTCTCGGCTGGGGCGACATTTTCTTCGATGTCGGTGTGGCCGGGACGCGTTCGTCTCGTTGAGCGTGTACGTTCAAAGCGTGGTGCCGGTGCGACATCTTCCTTTGCAGGCGTTGAAACGTTTTCAAAGGCGTTGAGGACTTCACCATTTTCCATGTTGTTATTTCGATCGATGCGTCGCGTTTTTCGAACGCGTCGTTCCTCTTTACGAGGTTCAGCCGGGACTGCCATGGGGATGTTTTCGACAACGGGTGCATCACTGATTTGTGGATAAACAATCGTGTCGGAAGCGGCAACCTGCTCCGGAGCTGTTTCGGCGATGGAGTCGCCGACGCGTTCACGGCGCGTTTTTCGAACGCGGCGAACATTGTCAGTTTCTTCGATGTGGGCAGGAGCCTCTTTCACGGGTTCCGGGAGCGCGAAAATGACGTCGTCGGATGAAGGCGTTGTTGTGGGCGCATCATCGGCAGCGGGTGCAGCTTCATCAGAACGGATGCGGCGTGTTCTGCGAACACGGCGCGTATTTAGAGACGTATCGAAAGAAACGGGCTCAGTTGCAGGGGCTGTCACGTCTTCGGTGTGTTCTTCGACAACGGGAGCGGCTTCGACAACGGGAGCGGCTTCTTCAGCGCGATTTCGTCGCGTTCTTCTAACACGTCGCGTGTTATCTTGGGCGACATTGTTGTCAGCCGGTGTTTCTTCGGCTTTGGGTTTTGGTTGTGCTTCGATGACGGCATCTGAAGATTGTGCCGGGGCGTCATTGATTGCAGAAGCCGTATCTTGAGCACGGTTTCTGCGTGTATGACGAACGCGTCTCATGCCGCTCACGGCAGGCATTTCCTGAGTAATGGCCTGACCGAGCGCGATTTTTTCCTGTTCAGAGAGTGTGGTGTCGTCGGTTTTGTCCTGAACGAGAATCATCGGAGCGATTTTGGTATCTGCGACGGTGATTTCAGCATTTTCGCCGGCAAAGGGAGAAACAGCGTCATTGTTCTGACCAATGGCACGTCGGGAGCCGCGTGTTCTTTGATGACGTCTTGCTTGACGGTTTGTCGAATCATCTGCTGCTGGATCCAGAACGGTTTCCAGCTGTCTGGCGGCGTCTTTTGAAGCGATGTCGGGGGGCAGGAGAGAGGTCGTGTAGACAGGAATTTCCTGTTCTGCATCGAATGTCTTCATGAGTTCTGCATCGGTCATGGAATTGAGAGCTTCTTCGATGGCGGAAGTGTCGATACCTTCGAGGTCAAAGCTGACGCCGAAGATGCGGGCGAGTCGGGCTGCGATATGAGCCTGAAGGGCATTGAGCTTGGTGTCATCGAGGTTTTCGTCCTGTCCGAGCACGGCTTTTCTCTCGTCGAGCATGAGTCTTGTGAGTTCGTCGGGACGAGCTTTGAAAGAGCCGTCAAAGAGCCAGTTAAGGCGTGCCGTAGCATGTCTTGATGAAACCTGGTTTCTGAGTGCGATTGCGCATTTGTTGAGTTCTTCGCCGCTCATTCTGACGGCGCCCATGAGCCAGTCTGAGGCTTCCGTCATTCTGGAGAACATTTCTTTTTTTGTGACATCGGTGGAGCATCCGCATCCAATGACGCACACCGCTTTGAGAATGTCGAGTGCGAAGAGACGGATATCGGACTGCAGGGATGTAGAAATCTGTTTTGAAGCGGATCTTCTGCCCCGGAAATGGAGTTTTCCGTGAGCGTTTTCGTTATTTCTTTGTTTAGGTTCATCCATTCTGCCGTTCATCTGTTCGAGCAGATAGCTGAGCATGGCCATGGCAGAGGCATTTCTGCATCCGGTGAGGAATTTCTGCTCGGCTTTTGGCATATCGGCAGAGTTCGACGTTTTTTCAGCTTTGACGGCTTTATCGGCTTTTGCTTCGATTTTAACATCTTTTGCATCGGCTTTGGGGGCATCGAGAGATGTTTCGTCGCGATGGTCTTCGGCGGTTTTTCTTGCGGCGCGTTTTGCGGCGCGTTTTCTTCTGGCTTCATCGCTGGAGAACTCTTCGAAGTCATTTGGCCGGTAGGCATCGTCATCTTCGCCATTTTCACTGGCCTGATAGGCTTCAGCGACGTCGATAATGGAAGCGGCGTCCTGTGTTGAAGCATTATTTCGTTCTGGATGAAGTTCGTTTTCTTCACGTTTTGTGAGCCATTCGATGGCGTCATCGCCGCGCGTAATGTCTTTGCAGGCAACGATTTCGATGCGGATATTGTATTCGAGTTCGAGCTGAGCGAATTCGCGTCGTCTTTCGTTCTGGAGTTTTTGAGCGATATCCGGGTGGAGTTTTATGATGGCGCCGCCGAGGTCGCCGTGAGCGGCGCGGGCGTCGATTTCTCGAATGAGGTTCATTCCGATGGCGTCAGCACTTGGAATGAAGCCGCGTCCGCCG
Organism: Myxococcota bacterium; assembly: GCA_045599245.1. Classification (GTDB taxonomy): domain Bacteria; phylum Myxococcota_A; class Bradymonadia; order UBA4248; family UBA4248; genus UBA4248. Next base: position 13,451 of record JAZRVP010000225.1, on the reverse strand, counting down.
CAAGTCGGGCATTCGAGATGTGTTCTCTGAGAAAGTGCCTGGCTGATTCTCTGGCGGTTGATTTCGAGCAGGCCGTTTGCCGAGATGCGTTCGACTTTGCTTCTGGCTTTGTCTCGAGCCATGGCATTTCGCATGACGCGTTCGACATCACGCTGATGTTTTCCCTGTCTCATGTCGATGAAGTCGATGACGATGAGGCCGCCGATATCGCGCATTCTGAGCTGGCGTCCGATTTCGATGGCGGCTTCGAGGTTTGTCGAATAGGCGGTCTGATCCTGGCTTTCGCGCTTGGTGGAATGTGCGGAGTTGACGTCGATGGCGGTCAGTGCTTCGGTGGGATCGATGACGATAAAGCCGCCGCTCGGGAGACGAACAGTACGTGCATAAATGCACTCGATTTGTTTTTCAATGCCGTAGCGCGTGTAAAGCGGCATTTTGTCTTCATAAAGATGGAGCTTTTCCTCGGCATTTGCGACGGTCGCACGGACATAAGTCAGGGCGCGTTCAAAGCAGGATTTGTCGTCGATAATGACTTCGTTGATGGAAGAATCGAAGTAATCGCGCATGGCCTGAACGACGATATCCTGGTCGTTGTAGAGAAGCTGAGGTCCTTTTGCGCGGGCAGCTTCGGCTTCAATTTTATGCCAGAGCTGGACGAGGACTTTTGCGTCGCGAAGCAGAATGGCTCTTGACTGGTCCATGGCATTTGTTCTGACGATGCAGCCGTAACCTTCTGGGAGGTCAAGACTTCGAATTTTCTGAGTCAGGTCGGCTCTTGCATCGTCATCGACTTTACGTGAAACGCCGCTCTTTGCATCTTTTGGACGCAGGACGAGGTAGCGTCCGGCGAGGCTGATGTTTGTGGTGACCTGTGCGCCTTTGAGGCCGGTTGCGTCTTTAATGACCTGGACGATGAGTTCCTGTCCCACGGTGAGAACATCGGCCATCTTGCAGGCATCTTTTACGGGTTTGCAGTATGCGCTTTCGACGACGTCGTTGAAAGCGAGAAAACCATTTTTTGTTTCACCAAAATCGACAAAAGCCGCATTGAGACTGGGGGCAATATTTGTAACGACGGCGCGGTAAATGTTGTTTCGGAGCAGACCGCTGTTCTTTGTTTCGATCTCAAAATCTTCGAGGGTCTGGTTTTCAACGATTGCAACGCGCACTTCTTCCGCACGTCGCCCATTAATCAGGATCTTACGAGTCAAGGTAACTCCAAATTGTAAAAAAACAGTCCATAAACGTGCCCGCAATAAATCAGTTCGGGAGCCAGGCTCGGACCCTGAAAAGGTCTCAAACCGAACCGAATCGGGCAACCCCATTCGTTTCTGCGGGCGTATATACCACGTTATTGAGCTGTGGCTTATTCTTTTTTTTTGACTGCTTCCCATTTCACCAAAAAAAAGGAGGATCATTGTCGTGATTGTGCGTGCAGACGGCTCATTCGTTTTGAAAAAATGTGGGACGCACCTATGCACCATAGGCGCATACGGTGCGTGTGCGGTCTATCGGCTTTGCCGATACGTCCGCATAATGGATTGAGCTTCAGCGACGGGGATGTCCTTATTCATGGTTCATGGCGCGCATCGCATTTGCAACAGCGGGCAGCATGACAGCGATGTCGGAGCTGGATTTTATGGTGCGGGCAGCGAAGCGTTATGTCAGGCATCGCAATAATATATTTCGGCGCGTATCGCAGATAGCGCCGAAGGGCGTCCGTATCGCTGCCGGCGATAGGACGCGTCCATACAAACAAATCAGCCGAAACGTATGGTCAGAAGGTTTGGGATGAGCATGGGGAGTGCGCCCCAGAGGCAGAGCATGAGACCGCAGATGAGGCCTGTCTGCATTGGTGCACTTTCGGGTTTGAATTTGAGGTAAGGAATCATGCCGGCGCCCATGATAACGAAAGACCAGGGCATTGCGAGCAGGTCGCAGATGGTGGACACGTAGGCAAAGGGCAGCAGCGAGACAATGCCCATGACGAGCAGCGGGGTGATGCTGAATCCGACGAATCGCAAGGCTTTTTCAAAGTGAAAACCGATTCCTGCGAGTGCGGAGAGGCCCGTAATGGCAAGGGACATAGCCAGAATGAGCAGGATGATAAAGATGGCCTGGGTTCCGGTCTGAACGAGCAGCTGCATGGGATCGGTTTTCTGCATGAGGCCGCCGAGAAAAATTGAGAGTGCTCGCAAAAGGATGAGAATTGTCAGGTGGGGCCAGAAAAGCTGTGAAATGGAGGCCGGATGGTTTGCCTGCTGTTTCCAGAATGAGGAAGGCTGAGTCAGGATCGTGATGAGGTCGAGGAAGAAGCGGCCGAACGGTGAACGGGCGGCGTATGTGAGGCTTTTTTGGGTTTCAGGGGTGTAACCTGATGTTTCGGTTTTGTCGTAGCTGGCGTAGTGTTTGACGTCCGTTTTGTAGTGAGCCGGAGAGGATGCATGGGAGGAAACGGGGGCCTGTGAAGGTTCAGAACTGTCGGACAGGTCTGATGTATCGGATGATTCGACTGAGGATTCGCTAAGGAGTGCGTTGATTTCGTCATCGATGGAGGTATCCGTGGTTTGAGCGGTGTCCTCGGACGAGAGGGCAGGCGATTCCGGATTTTCAATCGAAGCGTCGTTTGAAATGGAAGGCAGTTCGGGTTGAGAAGGATTGGAATTGTTCATGGTAAAAGCTCGAGATGTGAAACGGCCATCATGTGATAGGTCATGGGGAGTGTGTCGCAGAGTGTGAGCTGTCGGAGATGGTATCCGAGAGCGGCGAAGTGACTGCATTCCTGAGCCATGGCATAGGCTGTCGGGGCCACGATAAAGAGATGAGCGGCGCCAAATCGTTTGCACAGAGCGGCAGTGTTTTCGTCGTATGGCATGCGGTTGCTGTGCATGAGAATAGCGTCGGCGCGCCGGCCGGAATAATAGCGTTTGTCGAGGTAATGTTCAGCGGTGTCAGTGAAAAAAGCCGCATTTTTCCAGTGATTGATTTCGGCATTGTGCTGGGCGGAGAGAATGGCCGGCCAGGCGGCGTCAATGCCTGTATAGGATTGAGTTTTGGGGAGGAAGACGGCGGTATGGGTACCGCATCCGCACCCGAGTTCAAGGACATTTTGAAAGGCCATGTCAGCCGTCATGTCGATGAGTGTGTTTCGGATAAGGGCGGCATTTGCCGGGTTGACGGGAGTCCATGCGCCTTTGAGGGCGTAGAGCGGGTCGCCATTTTGATCGCGGGTGTAGCAAAACCATGGGTTGTCAGAGATTTGTTCCGGTTTGGGATAGACGTGAGATCCTTTTTGGGGCAGTACCTGAACGATAATGCAGCAGTCCAGTGATTGAGCGAGTTGTTTTGCGATGGTACGAATGAGGTCAGCCTCGTGAGGCTGAGCATAGAGCGTCATGCGGGAAGCGTTTTCGTTGGCCTCAAGGCCGATGGTTGTTCCGGAAGGAATTTGACGGATTTGGGGAAGAGAAACGGCATTTTGAATGAGGGCGTTGAGTTCAGGGGCATGAAGCCGGCACTCGGCCATGGAAACAGGTTCAAAGGCTTGGAGGCCGAGGATGTCCGGGGCTTCGAGTTCGGACAGAGCGAGGTCCGGGTAACGATTGAGTGTCTCCAAAACGGCGAAATCAAGCCTGGGAGCGATGCCGAATACGGGTGTGTCCGGCGTTTGAAAGACGACGATGTCGGTTCGATGTCGATAGGCGAGTGTTTTGGGAGCCGAAAGAAAAGAGACGGTGCAGTCGTCGGGGATTTTGGTGAATTTCTGGATGAGTTTCAGCCAGTTGTTTTTTTTCAGAAGGCGTTGTTCTTCGATGGGCAGACATTGAAACTGGCAGGCAGGACAGCGTTTCCAGTTTGGACAGACGGGAGTCTGCCGAATGGGTGAAGGCGTGAGAACGTGGCAGAGGCATGCTTGCCTGTTTCGCATGATGGAGACGTCTTCGACAGAAACGGTTTCCCCCGGCAGGGCATTTGCGACGTGAATTTGCCGGTGATTGGCAGTGTTTGCGCAGCCGTCGCCGCAAAAATTCAGATGAGAGATCTGAACGGCAATCACAGTCTGTTCCCGAAGTCGATGTTTCCGGCGTCGCCGGTTCGTTTGCGGACGGTAGGTTCATTTCGGAAAGCGCAGAAGACGATGAGGATGAGCATGCCGCAGCCAAAAATAGCGCCGCCGAGACGCGGCATCTGGATGGCGAACGCGATGATGAGGCCGATGACGGCCAGAATGCCCGTGCCGATGGCGAAAATTTTCCACGTGGCAAAGGCCGGAGCCGGGTTTTCTTCAAAAACTTCGCTGTTGACTGGGTTGTTGGCGATGGCCTCTTTTTCGAGAGCCAGCTGGCGATCTTTTTCGAGGCAGCAATATTTGTATTTTTTGCCGCTTCCGCAAGGGCATTTGTCGTTTCTTCGAGGGGTTGTCATGGTTATGAGAAAGAAAAAAGCAGGTAACAAAAAGCCGATTTTGCTGCCGTGAATGAACACATCACGGGACACAAAAGGCACCTAAAGTTAAGTAAAACTGGGCATTTTCGATGAATAAATCGAATCGCCTTTTTTCCAAAGGCCGCCTTTTCTAAACCATAATTCGACGGGATAAAATCGCAAAAATTGAGGCGGGATAAAATCTCAAAATCTTGAATATATGGATTAATCGGTTTAAATCACGCAGGATTTTTGAATTTGAAAATTCTGCGAAATAAAGAGGTTATGGATTGGAAATTGATAGTACAGGGATGTTGATGGATCAGGGAGATCGAGAGGCTGTGCCGGGGCAGATGCAGGCGAATCCACAGACCCATGAAGAGCCGAAAAGAGTCATGGGGGGATTTTCTGCGACGATGGTTGTCGTGGCGAGTATGGTTGGAACGGGAGTGTTCACGACCACGGGCATTCTGCTGGAACAGACGCCGTCGCCGTCAGCCGTATTGTGGGGGTGGCTCATTGGGGGTGTTATTGCCTTTTTTGGTGCACTTTCGTATGCCGAACTCGTTGCAATGCATCCCAAAAATGGCGGGGAATATCAGTTACTTTCGCGAATATTTCATCCAGCAGTCGGTTTTGTGGCCGGGTGGATATCTCTGATTGTGGGGTTTTCGGCGCCGATCGCATCGACAGCGATGGCATTTTCAAAATATGCCGGCCACAGTTTTCCGGGACTCAATGAATTTTGGGCGGCGGTTGCCGTTATTCTTGTGCTCTCGTTTGTTCATGCGGTTCGTGTGACGCTGGGAAGCACCATTCAGAACATTTTTACCGTATTAAAGCTGCTGCTTGTTTCAGGATTTGTGGTGGGGGGGCTTTGTCTCGGAGATTTTTCCCACATCACGAGTGAAGTACCGACGGATACCTGGATGACGATGCTCACGCCGGGATTTGTCATTGGTCTTGTATTTGTGACCTATGCCTACACAGGGTGGAACGGTTCGGCGTATATTGCAGGAGAAATCAAGAATCCGACGAAGGCATTGCCACGGGCATTGGCTTTGGGAACGGGCATTGTGACCCTGATATATCTCGGTCTGAACACTGTTTTTCTGGTTTCGGCGCCTGCGTCAGAACTTGCCGGGTCGGTCGAGGTTGGAGCCGTGGCGGCGACGTCATTGTTTGGTGCCGGGATCGGCAATATGTTTTCCATCGTGATTGCGCTTTTGCTGGTGAGTTCACTCTCGGCGATGATCATGGCTGGTCCGAGGATTTATCAGAGCATTGGTGAGGATTATCCTGTATTTCGCCTGTTGTCGAAGCGCAAGGGGGAGTCAGGGCCGTTTTTTGCGATTCTTCTTCAGGCCGTTATTTCGATCATTATGCTCATGTCGGCCAGATTTGATGAACTCATTACGTATATGGGTTTTACGCTTTCTCTGAATTCGGCTCTGACGGTTGTCGGGGTATTTGTGATGAGAAAACGCGATCCCAAGCATCCTCGTCCCTATAAATGTTGGGGTTATCCGGTCACTCCGGTTCTATTTATATTGCTGTCCTTATGGATGATTATTTTTACGTTTTCACAGATGCCGATGGTTGCATTTGCCGGTATTGGAACAATCGTTGCGGGGTTGGTGTTGTATTTTATGGTCCGGCCCAAAGACGCGTCCAAAACGGATGGGCAAAAGACGGGAAAAATCGCGCAATAAACACGTAACAATAGGGATAAATAATGATATAAGACCGCGCTCATGACGAAAATTTGGCGTCATTGCGCGGTTTTTTGTTTGGCTTCATGGCAATGCATGAGTTTTTAGGAGAACGTATGATTCTGGACAATCAAATGAGTTCTGCGCTTTGTGTGGCATTGAAAGATGCACAAAATCTAGCGCAGAAAAATCGGCAGGAAACGGTCGAAATCGAACATGTTCTTTTGAGCATTTTGGCGCAGGAAGGCAATGCAATTCCATTGCTCAAGCAGTATCTCATCGATATCAATTATTTGATTCGTCGTCTTGAACGGGAAGTGGAGTCATTTCCCAAGTCGATGAAAGATAAGCCGGTGTCTTTAGGGACAAAAGTCGAGCAGGCACTTCAGTTTGGTTATGACAATGCGCAGTCCAATGCTCGTCAATATGCGGAAACGTATGATTTTATTGCCGGTGTGACGCGAGTTCCGAGCGGGAGTGCGTCCGTGATGCTTCGTTCCTACAACTTGACGGTTCTTTCCGTTCAGGGCGCCATGCTTCGACTCAATCTGCCGCCAGAACCCGTAAACACGGCCATGTCGCCGTTCAGTTTGGGTTACAATCAGTCACAGAATACGGCTTTTGGCGGCCAGAATTCGGCTTATAACAACCAGGCACCGTCAGCCTTTGGCAGCCAGAATGCAGCCTTTGGCAGCCAGAATGCAGTGAATGGCACACCACAGAATGTTGGATATGGCAGCACTCAGAATCAGGCTGTTCCCTTCAATGCTCAGGCGAATGCCGTGGTGACAGCCTGGCATCCTCTTTCCGGCAATCTGCCCCATGTCAAACAAATGACGGTTGACTGGACGCTTATGGCTACGCAGGGACAGCTTCGTCCCTGCCTTGAACGCGACAAGGAAATACGCCGTCTCATCCAGATTTTGATGAGAAAATCGAAGAATAATCCGGTCGTTGTCGGCGAGCCCGGAATTGGCAAAAACACACTCATCATGGGGCTTGCCCAGAGAATAGTTCGCGGCGATGTGCCGGATCGTTTCCGTGGTGTATCCCTTCTCAAACTCGATTCACCGGCCGTTCTGGGCGGTGCAAAATATCGCAGTGCCCTTGAGGAAAGTTTCAAAAACCTCATCAGTGATATCTCGAGTGTTCAGGGAAGAGTCATTCTCTACATTCCGGATCTTTTCTCTTACAACAATGTTTCGAGTGATCTCATCAATATTCTTGATCCGTATCTGAGCCGTGGCGACTTGCTCATTATTACGGCCTCGAGCAGCAAGGAACAGAAGAAAATCTTTGAAGATAAGCCGGTGTGTGAACGCCTTTTCCATCCACTTGATCTCGAAGAACCGACGGTTGAACAGGCGACCCAGATGTTAATGGGGATCAAGGCGATATATGAAGTTCACCACGGTGTTCCCATCTCCGATGAAGCCGTATCGGCGGCCGTGACGCAGTCAAAACGTTATCTGACGACGCGCCATCTTCCCGATAAAGCAGTCGATCTTCTCGATGAATCGGCCGGCAAAGTCCGCATGGAACTCGATGCCATGCCATCAGCCGGTGATGTGATTGCGGATCGGATAAACGATATTCGGATGTCTCTGTCGGCACTAGCCAAAACCCAGTCGCCGGCGAACGACCAGAAACGTTACGAACTTGAACGCGAACTGGCCGCAAAGTCAGAAGAACTCGAGAACTTCAGACGCCAGTGGCGCCTTGAAAAAGATGCCATTGCCGAAATTACGGCCATCAAATCCGCGATAGAACGCGCCTCGGATGAGATGGAAAAATGTCATCAGAGAGGCGATATCGTCGGCGAACAGAATATTCGATACGGAAAGCTTCTCGATCTCCAGGCCAATCTCAAATCCCTCGAAGGTCGTCTTGGGGACAAACCCAGGCTTGTCAAATCGTCAGTCGGTCCCAATGAGATTGCCGATACGATTGCGATTTGGACCGGGATTCCGGTTTCCAAGATGATGGAGGATGAACTCGTCAAACTCCGTTCCATTGAGGACAATCTCAACAAACGCGTCATTGGTCAGGAACATGCCGTCAAGGCGGTTGCCTCTTCCGTTCGTCGTTCGAGAACCGGGCTTCAGGATCCGAACCGTCCGATTGGTTCCTTCATCTTCCTCGGGCCCTCCGGTGTTGGCAAGACCGAGCTGGCAAAGGCACTTGCCGAATTCCTTTTCGATGATGAAAACGCCATTGTCCGTCTCGATATGAGTGAATACATGGAAAAACATGCGGCGGCCAAGCTCATTGGAGCCCCTCCCGGGTATGTCGGCCACGAAGACGGCGGTGTTCTGACGAATGCCGTCATGGAAAAGCCGTATTCCGTCGTTTTGTTCGATGAGGTGGAAAAAGCCCATCCCGATACGTTCAATATTCTCCTTCAGCTTCTCGATGACGGACGTCTGACCGATTCCAAAGGTCAGGTTGTTGATTTCAAAAACACGATTGTCATCATGACGAGCAACCTTGGTTCGAAATCGATCCTCGAATTTGTCGATACCGATCCCGAACGCATGCACAAGGAAGTCATGGCGGCTCTTGAAGGGCATTTCCGTCCGGAATTTCTCGGTCGTATTGATGGCAAGATCATTTATCACGCACTGACAAAGGATAATCTGCGCAAGATTCTCGTCCTTCAGATGAAACGCATTCACAAGCTGCTTTCGGGACGCGGCATGAAGCTCGAAATTCAGAAATCGGCCGAAGATTTTCTTGTGGACAAAGGCTACAAGCCGGCCTTTGGAGCGCGTCCGATTAAACAGGCGATCATCGATTTCATTCAGGAGCCGCTTTCCAATCTGCTTCTTGTCGAGAATTATCCGGAAGGCACGGTTCTGGAAGCAAGCCATGAAGAAGGAACCGATGCGCTCAAGTTTACGGCGCGCAGTGAAGCGGCTGCATCCGATAACGGGGTTGAAAAGATTTAATCAGGAGCCCGGCTATGGGCATTTGCCCATACGCCCGGGCGGAGCGCCTATTTCATACGGCGCACCAAAATGAGAGAAGGCCAGCCAAACCGTTGTTCCCCCCTGCCGCTGAGCTTTGCGGTTTAACGCCGCACAAAAATGGCGCGACGTATTTCGCTGTTTGCGAAATAGGCGCGCCCAAGCCTTGCGTATTGGCCAAACGGCCGATAGCAAGGCACCTCAGAGGGCATCCCCTGAGACGCGGACTTCGTCGATGCGAACATTCGGATTGGCTGTCTTAAATGGGAATATCCCAAGGACGACGGAAGGCTGATTGTCGAGTTCCTGGATTTGCCCGTTCCATGGCTTCCAGCTGCCGTTGGAATCGCTAAAGCTGAGTACGTTTCCCGTCGCTGTAAAGTTATTGTTGCCAGTCTTATATGCTACCTGGAAGGATTTATTTTTTGTTCCGCTGGCTTTGACGAGGAATGAAAAAACAATGTTTTTGTAGCCGAGGGTATCCAGAGCGACTTCCCAGTGAGGGTCTTTTTCAAAGTTTGGCGTTTCTGCCGTGCTCCAGCCGGCCATTGAGGCAACCGCCAGATCGATGGTGCCCAGATAATCGACTTTTTGCTGTGAACTGGCCAGTGAGAAAGAGCTGTTCTGTTTGATGCTTGAGGCATCCGGATTCATCGAATGATCGTCAAACGAGAAATGCACGAGCGTCGGTCTTTCGATCGCGAGTCCTTGTGTAAATCCATTTTGAACGATACTCGATGGGGTAAATTCGACAGGAGAGGCACCTGCCTGAACCGGGCAGATGTAGGATTTGCCATTGGTGACAGACACGATGGCGGCACAAACATATTTGCCTTCTTCTGACGGGAAATTGGCGAGAGCTGTCGTAAATTTTGTCATTTTTCCGCAGTCGGAACACGAGGTTTCGGTCATTGGACTGGAGTATGGCCAGTTGTCAATTGTCGTTTTTTTGGAGGCATCTTCCGCAATGCAACGAAGTTGAGTGGCCACAGTGGTGTCATCAGGGATTTCAACTTTTAGCGAGCCGGACTGTTTGTTCAGGGCATCAAACAGACACTGAGAAATGGTTGCGGCAGCACATTTTCCGTTTTCAAAGACACATCCATTGGCACATTTGTGCTGATTAGCCCAGATGCCTGTGTTTGTGTCGCACTTGCCGCCGTCGGAACACACCGGAAACTGACAAATGGCGTTTGTTGTATTGTCGAGACAGCCCGATTTTCCTTCCTGAATGACGTTGTTCATGCCGTCCAGACAGGTGATTCCTTCACGGCAGGTTTGGGTATTGGCATCACAAAACAGATTTTTGGATTTGTCACAAGATTCGACGGTGACATGAGCGGTCGGGTCACATTTCACGAGGATTGATTTGCCAGCGGCATCAAAGCATTTGTAGCCCGAATCCGAAGTGCTGCACATGGAAATGCCGGAAATATCCACGTCACTTCGAGGAGCAATCTGCAGATGATTGTGTTTGTAATAGACGATGCCGGTGACTGCATAATGGTAGTTTTCAGTCATCGGGAGTGAGGTGAGAAAATTGCCGATGAGGACGGGATCTCCCTCGACGTCGAGAGAATTCCAGCCTTCGTCGTAGGGTTTGCTTCCGATCGTTTCCGTGACCTGATTTTGAGCTGTAACTTTTTCGATGTGTACGAGAGAGCCGTTGTAGATATTTGAGGCACCGTCAATGCCTTCATCGGGAACTTGAGCTGCCGTCAGTTCAAGAGGGATGATGGTGCTCTGTCCGGCATTTTTTTCAATGACGGGATCCTTGTCGGGATCAAAAAGCTGAAGCTGGCAGTAGTAGTTGTTGATGCCTGTGGAGGTCACGCGAATGTTGTCACCGACAGCGGCCTGGGTTTTGTCCGGATAAGTTGTGCAGGTCCTGAGTTTTGGGCATGCGACATAAATCCCGTTCTGTATGCCGTTTCCGGGTTCCTGAACGAACAGTCCGGAGTTTCCGTTGACCGCAGTCACGACGCCTTCGATTTGGACATCGCTTTTGGTCACAAATTCACCGTTTGAACACGTCGAGAGATCGACGAGACGATCGTAGTCCTGATGAACGGATCGAATCGTCCGGTATTGAGAGACACAGACACCGTTTCTGCATTCCTGGGTGCCGGGGCAGGTTTCGATGGTTTCAAATTTCCCGTTGATGCACTGTGTGATTGAATTATCGGTGCAGAAAACGGCATCGTGTTCAACCGTGTTTCCGTTCACGAGACAGGATTTGGGGGCGGTACAGTGTGCATTATCGCAGAAAATGTTGCCATCCTGATTCTGGCTGCAGTCGGTTTGGATATCGAGAACGCCGTTTTGACACGTTTTGAGGATGTTTCCATCGCAGACGAGAGCGTTGTGTGCGACATTTTGTCCGTTGAGCGAGCATGTCGATGGCTCGACACAGGCATCGATGGAGCAGATGGTTTGGGTTGGTGCGCCGGGCGTGGGACAGGGGGTACCAGCATCGAGCTGACCGTTGATGCAGTTTCGGAGGTTTTGTCCGTCGCAAATCGAATGTCCGTGAAGAACAGTTGTGCCGTTTAGGGAGCAGCTTTCAAATTCGGGTTCTGCGCAGCTGTAGATCCCGTTGTTAAGCGTACAGAGCTTTCCTTGAGCGCATGTTTCCTGGGTTTCAAGAATTCCGTTGTTGCAAAAGACGATGGACTGAGTGCCGTTGCAGGTTGTCGTGCCGTTGAGAAGCAGGTTTGAACCGAGCAGACATGAGGTCGATTTTTGACAGGTTTTTCCGTCGGGACTGCATGCGTGTTCGTCGCATGTTTCAACGGGATTCCAGCTGTTAAGTGTGCAGGCGTAAACGACGCCATTTTCGCAGTGGATTTCACCCGGCGTGCATGCGACCTTGATGCAGGAACCGTTTTGACAGGCTTCGCCAAAAGCGCAGACCGTACCGCCGGAACAGCAGCCGTATCCATTTGTGCAAGTGTTCACGGCGCCGCAGTAATTGTTGTCGGTACTGGGGTTGATGCAGTGTCCGTTGCAGGCGATTTGTCCCTTCTGGCAGGGGGACATACAGTAAAATTCATTTGCTTCGTTGAGGAAACATGCACTGTGTTCTTTGGGGCATTCGCCGGTTTGAAAAGATTTGGCAAAGCACAAATCATCGATGTGGCACTGCGAAGTGGGCCCCATTTGGATATAAGCGAGTTTTGCAGATATATCTCTTGGGGGACAGCGATCGCCTCTTTCGATGGCGTCGTCGAGCGTGCAGCTCAAAAGAGTACAGGCGGCCAGACTGAAAAATAAACAATTCGTGGTTTTGCCCTTGCGATTTCCAGACATGATTTCCTCCCCACTTCATCACAAAAAGTCAAGCTCATCATAACTAGTGTAAATCCTAGAAATTCGCAAATAAGATTTGGGGCGCCGGCTATGGCAAAAGCCATACGCCGTCGTTCGTCGGCTATGCCGGGCAAGCCGTCATACGCCGACGAAATTCTTTGTTTTAGCCCTACAGTTTCATTCCCGGTTTCCAGTTGTCGACGACGGTAACACTCGTTGCATTGCCCAAGAGATTGGCAAATCCAGCAAATAGTTTGGAAGCCGTACCTTTTTGAGCGCCCTCGTCGGCACGAAGCTGACTGTTGAGTTCCTGGCCTTTTCTTCCTTTTTGGAGTTCGGGGTATTTCAAATTCAGGTGAATGCGTTCGATGTGGTCTTTGGGATAAATGAGAACAGAAATCGTCTCATCCGCGTCGATGTTTTCGACGATACCGACGAGCGTGTGCCAGTCATTCCATCGGCCGTCTCGATTTCGATCGGCTGTATTGTGGAAAAAGACGAGATCGCCGATGGCAGGCCGCGTTGTTTGATAGACGAGCTTCTTTGAAAACGCATGCTGATACAGTTCAGCAATGGTCGGCATCGGCTGTTTGATTTTGGATAAATCGACACCGTTTAGTTTGTAAATGGCCATGACATAGGTCATTGGGAGAGTATGTGGGGCAGACGCCGGAAGCGGTGTTACAGTGCTGTTTTGAGCCGTTTGTGTGACATGCGTGCCATCAGGGGCAATGCCCGGTGCGGCATTGTCTTTCTTTGCGGCGGCGATAACGGGTTTGGGCGTTTCGTCTTTTGCAGGCGCCGTCTGGACGTCGTGTTTGGGAGCGGCGGCGATAACGGGTTTGGGCGTTTCGTCTTTTGCGGGTGCCGTCTGGACGTCGTGTTTGGGAGCGGCGGCGATGACGGGTTTGGGCGTTTCGTCTTTTGTGGGAGCGGTCTGGACGTCGTGTTTGGGGGCAGCGGCGATAACGGGTTTGGGCGTTTCGTCTTTTGCAGGCGCGGTCTGGACGTCGTGTTTGGGAGCGGCGGCGATAACGGG
>JAZRVP010000224.1:0-1035 GCA_045599245.1 Myxococcota bacterium | reverse complement strand
CTCGATCGGATTTTTGCTTTTCTCGGCAAGGCACACACCGAAAATACTGTCCATCCCCTGCGTATGGCACTCGTTGCAGACATAGTGCCCCTTGACGCACCGCGTCTTACTCATTTCTTTTTTATGGCAGATCGCACACTCCATCTGAATATCTTCGTTCAAATATTCGAGCGGCGCTTTGCAAATCAAACATTCGTGTTTCATATTGTACTTCACAGATTTTTCATCACCATCGTTGCCACGCCCTGAATCTGCAATTTGTTCAGGTCGTTGCCCTTGATCACGATCGGCTCATATTCGTCATTTTCGGGGATCAAATGCACTTCGTTCGCGCTGACGCGGTGGAAACGTTTGAGCGTAGTCTTGTCATTTTCGTAAAGGCACGCAACGATCTTTCCCTCTTCGGGAACGCTCTGCTGACGAATCAGTACCTTGTCGCCGTTTTCGATCCCGGCGTTTACCATGGAATCCCCGTTGGCATACAGAAGGAAGAACTCGCCGGGGCCTGTCAGAGCGATCGGCAATCGGATGTATTCCCGTTCGGTAGGTTCAACGACTTCTCCGAGAGGACCGCACGGTATCGAGGAACCCATTTCCATACGGTTGGAGTCGATCATCTCGCGCATCTCGGGCGTGACGATTCCGCGATGCCCGTCATATTCGATTTCTCCGCGCTCCTGCAATGCCGAAAGATACCTTTGCACCGTCGCGCGGGACACGCCCACACCCTTTTCGATTTCGCGGGTGGACGGCGAGCGTCCATTCTCCTCAAAATAGGCGTTGACGTAATCTACAATTTTGCCGAACAAGGAATCGTCTCTGCTTCTCATAAAATGCCTCTCGATCGTTATTGAGCCATTTGGCACATTTAGTATAACACCGCATTTTTCGTTTGTCAAGAGGTTTCCTGAAATTTTCCCGGAGGGACTTTTTTCGCACTTGCTTCAGCAAGTGAAGTTTACATGCGTATCAATTTTTGCGGCCTGAGAAGTCAGAATTTTGGACGTACATAGGCGGGTTTTTGGCTCAAAAACC
>JAZRVP010000223.1:0-6197 GCA_045599245.1 Myxococcota bacterium | reverse complement strand
TTTATTCAGACCTTTCCCAGGAATCACGCTGTCGAGGAAGCACGTATTTGCATGATATTTGAGGTTGCAACCAATTCTCATAGCAGAACATTGCGGCACCGAACAAATCGACTGTACACAAACCGTTGCTGGATGGGAAATCGGCATTTGCAGTGAAGGCAAATGCCAGGTTTCATCCTGCAAACCCAGTTATCATATCGATTCAGATGGTTGTACAACCGATACAAACGCCTGCTGCGGCACTGAGTGTAATAATTGCGAAATTCAAAACATGCGGCTGATGTTTTAACCGCACATCATTGGCGCGGCGTATCGCAGATAGACGCGCCCCGCCGCGCGGCGTATCGCAGATAGACGCGCCCCACCCCAAAAATGAATCTGTATGCCGATGTAGGTGTATTTACTTGAAAGAGGCATTGAAAGTGGAGTATGAGGAGCGGTTTGCGCGAGCAGAAAAATGTGTGCCGCGCGGTTTTTTATAGAAAGGAGAGTGTTTCGATATGTTGGACGTCAAATATGTCCTTGCCAACCTTGATACCGTGATAGAAGGCCTTCGTTTTCGCAATGCGAAAGTCGATTTTGACAAACTCCGTCAGCTGAGTAACGAGCGCCGCAGCAAATGCCAGCGCTATGATCAGCTCCGGTTTGAACAGCGTCAGGCGAGTGATCAGATGAGAACCCTGACCAAAGAACAGGCACTGGAGCTCCGAGGACAGCTCAAGAGCATGAGTGCGGAACTCAAACTCATCGATGCGCGCCGCGCAGAAATCGACGAAGAAATCGGCAAAATGATGCTTTATATCCCGAACATCCCGGCCGAAGACGTGCCGCAGGCACCCGATGAAGAAAGCAATGTCGAAATTCGTCGCTGGGGCACCCCCCGCACGTTCGATTTTACGCCCAAAGATCACGCCGATCTCGGCGAAGCCCAGAACATCCTCGATTTTGAACGCGGAACGAAAGTTTCCGGCTCGCGCTTTACCTTCCTCAAAGGTGCCGCCGTTCGTCTTGAACTCGCGCTCATTCAGTTCATGCTCGACTGCCACTCCGAACGCGGCTATGAACTCGTCATGCCCCCCTACATCGTCAACCGCGCATCGATGACGGGCACCGGCCAGCTCCCCAAATTCGAGGAAGACGCCTACAAGACAAACGAAGACATGTTCCTCATTCCGACGGCAGAAGTCCCCGTTACAAACCTTCATCGAGACGAACTGCTCACCCCGGAACAGCTCCCGATCAAATACGCCGCCTACAGCGCATGTTTCCGTCTCGAAGCCGGAAGCTACGGCAAAGACACGCGGGGCATCATTCGACAGCATCAGTTCGACAAAGTTGAACTCGTCAAATTCGTAACGCCCGAAACGAGCGAAGCTGAACATCAGGCTCTCGTCAACGACGCCGAAGAAATCCTCAAACGCCTCGAACTCCCGTACCGCGTCATGCTTCTGAGCGCCGGCGATATGGGCTTTTCTGCCCGCAAATGCTACGATCTCGAAGTCTGGCTCCCGTCCCAGAACTGCTACCGCGAAATCTCCAGCTGCTCGAATTTTGGCGATTTCCAGGCACGCCGAGCCAATATCCGTTACCGCACGCCGGACGGCAAAGAAAAGACCGCATTCGTCCACACACTCAATGGTTCGGGCCTGGCCGTCGGCCGTACACTCGTCGCCATTCTCGAAAACTATCAGGAAGCCGATGGCCGCATCCGCGTTCCGGAAGCCCTCAAACCTTATCTCAAATGTGATTATATCGGGTAGGCCTGTCTAGCTGCGCTACGCCAGGCCGACGGTGCTATTGCCTTCAGCAATACGCACCGTCCTCTTTTTGTTTTCATTCACGCCGAATACGGCGAACATCATCATGGCGAAAAAAAAGCTTCAGAATACCCAACCCAGCAACTCTCTCGATCTCTCAAAAGGCTTTTCAAACGGCGCCTTTTCCTCTCTCAAATCCCTCCAGGATATCTCCAAATCAAAAGCGGAAGAACAAAAGGAAATCGCCGCACAAAAAGAAGCTCAAATCAAAGCTCGCATTGAAAAACAAAAAGCCGATGTCAGAGATTTTCGATTCACCGAAGAAGATCTCAACGATCACTCCGATATGAGCGATGCCGAAATCTTTGAAGCTTCCATGAAGGCACTCGACAAAGGAATTGACGTTTATCAGTCCAAATTCAATGTCAAGGAAGCCCCCAAAAAGCAGACGAAAGCAGACGAATCAGAACACCTGACGATGTCCGATGAAGAACGCGAGTTTGCACTTTTCACGCAGGAAATGGCGATATCCAACGTTACTCGCATGAAAGCCCCTCCCAAGCCCGTTCACAAAGTCCGAAACAAAGGCAAATATCTTCAGAAAGCTGAAGATCTCGAAAACTTTTCCCCCGTCGGAATCAGTGAGTCACCTGCACAAACAGATGCCGGCATGAGAACAGATTACGTTGCGCCTTCAGTTTCCGTCACTCAAATTGAAAAAGGCGATGATATCCTCGAGCGTCCGGATATGGATGACGCCATGACTGCCGCACAAAAACAGCTCCTGCACGATGTCAAACGCCATGAAGCTCGCTACGGCATTGTCATCACCCTCAAACTCAGAGGCCTGACCCTTAATGCCGCCATGGCAAGACTGGATGAATTCATCACAGCCTGCGTGCGCGAAAATCGCCCCTATGCACTCATCATTTGTGGTAAAGGTCTCGGCAGCGAAGGCGAACCCGTAATCAAAAACGGAACAATCGACCTTCTGCGTTCAGACAAACGCATCATAGAATATGCCCCGGTTCTCAATGCCGACCGTGATTTCGGTTCTCTATACGTTTCCTTCAGAAAATATTAGTATTCAGAGGTTATTTACATGAGCCAAAAAGATTGGATTAAAGCTATTCAGACCACCGACGAGTCCCTTTTTAATGAACTTGCAGAAGGGAAAGAGCCCTCCCTTGAAGCAGCCTCATTCAAAGGCATCCAGATCGGTCCTATGCGTCTTCACACGGTTGATGCAACCAATACAGAATGGGAAGCCTGTATTTTTGAAGGGACAGAATTTGACGGTCTCGATTTGCAGGGCGCATTTTTCAACGGATGCTCGTTCCATGGATGCACCTTCAACAACACCATTCTTGCCGAAGTTTCGTTTGATGGCTGTGTCATTCATAAAACCAAATTTCTTGAGCCCGAAGATCTCGAAGCTGCCGAATTTAAGAATTGTCAGTTCAAAGATTGCGAACTCAAAAATCTCAACTGCCTCGATACCATTTTTGAATCGGTATCCATATCAAACGGCAGCATGAGCGACATCGATGGAATAGCAGAACTCAAATCCGTGACACTGAGAAGCGTGAATGTCGAAAACTTCAATACAGAAGAAATGACGCTTTCCAAATGCTCGTGCAGCGGCTGCAGTTCCGTTCCCAAAGGCTTCACCGTCAGCGAAGGCAAACGCCTGAGAGTCTGATTTTAACAAAAAAGGCCCTTTCCCTATGCGAAAAGCCCTGCTGTTCATCACGATTCTGTGCATTGGATGTCTGCTGTCGGCCTGTGCAACACAGCAGGCCGCATCCCCCCAAATGCGTGTCAGAACATGGTCATTTGAACAGCAGACTGCAGCCTCTGAACGAGTTCAGTTTGTTCCCAAGGGGGTTTATGTCACGGGGCTCAAATCCGACGGAACATATCCACTTCATTCATGGATTAGACTCGTGCCGGGAACCGGCTGGCCAGCCGATGAACCCCGGCCGACACTCCTCACAGGCCGTATCGTCGAACGAGAAAAGACCCAGGCCCGAATTGAAATTCTCGCGCTTGAACCGGGCATTCGAGAACCATCCCCGGAAATTGAGTCTTATCCGGCCAGTTCCAATCCGGCAACGGCACTTCATGCCATTACAAAACGCCTTCTCTTTCCAGCCCAATCGACAACCGGCGATAAAGTCACTGTAACGTTTTCAACGCCAAACTTTATGTCCGGAAATGAGATTTACGGCGCATTTGATCTGATGCCATCAGAGCCCAGACTGGCATCCCAAAATCGCGCACTTCTTCAAGTGAACACGGCCAATACCGGTGAAATGCCTGAACTCGAACGAATTGCAGGCACACTCCCCGCCAATCCGGTCTTTGTTCTGTTGGATGCGCCGCTTGCTCCGGCATTTGATGTCGAACTTCGGATCCCCGCCACTCCGGAAACAGCCAAAATAAGCGAACATATTCGTCGCCTTCTCGACCTGAATCTCCCCGGAATGGCTTTTATTCGTCTGTCCAATCATCCGGCTTCCGACAGCCCCGAAAAGGCAATTCTGGAGCTCGGAAATCCCCAAACGACAAGTCTTATTGCCGAAATTGTGCAGGACAAGGGACATTTTACCCTTATGGATCAGGGACTTCGCGTAACTCCGTCGGCCACTCCAGTTATTTTAACCGACAGCAATCCCGAACTGGCGGCAACAGCCCTCGTCATTCGTGCCCTCGAAATGACGGGATATCCAGCAAGCGTTGCCTGGTTGATCGAAGATATGCTGCAAAAGACGACATCGTTCTCGACAATAGCCGCCATTTCACCGGCCCTGGCTCAGGCATATCACCGCATGGAACGCGACGACTGGGCTATGGAAATCGGCCTTGAACTCATTGCAAATGCCCCGAATGCCAGTAAAAAGGAAAAACTCCTTCTTCAGACTGCAGCGGCATCCATCTTCTCAATCTGCCATCGTGCCGATGAATTTGTTTCTCTGTACGAAACGATTTACAGTCGCATTTCATCCCTGCCGCTTCCATGGCAAAAGCGATTTGCCCACGCCGTTCTTTCTTCACCGGAACTATCTAAATCTACAGAATATTTCAAATCAGCTAAAAAAAGCTGGAACGAATATGATGAAATGAGAGCGTGCTTTATCCTCGGCGACGAAGACGATACCTGCAGCGATAATCTTCCCAAAGCACAGTCGGAAATCGGCCGGTTGTGGTTTCAAACATTTCATTCCATCCAAACCGAGCAAGTTTCAGAACTCATCAATCTCGCCGAAAAGACCGACGCCATAGGGGCACCGTTTCTTTCCCTTCAGCTGTGGACCGCCCTGTTCCAATTGACCAGAACGCCAAATACGGAAGCCATGATCCAGGCCATAACAGCCTATGCAAGAGACACCCAGGACATCCGAAAGTACCTCCGGCTAATGCTTTCCCTCGTAAACCAGAGCGCCATTGCCTCTCAAACAGAATTATCGACGCAGCTCATTGCCCTGGACTGGAGAGCGGAATTCGCCGAAGTCTGCATGAGAAAAGCCGCATCGACATCTCCGGATGAAAGCATTGCCTATCTCGAACTTGCAGCAGAATTATATATTTCCATCGGCGACGCAGAAAATGCTGCCATAGCCACAGCCAATCTGTCTCATCAATATGAAGCCATAGGCCAAACAGAAAAAGCCGCCGAAGAGATGAGTCGAGCCAAATCATTTGCCGGTCAATCCCATATTAAAGAAGTCCTTCAAGCACTAAGCGGAGAAAAAGAAAGTGACAACATGCTCTAATCAGGATCTGACGGACGTTGCCGCCAAAGCCGAATGCCGTCGACTTCTCCTGGTGATATCCGCTCAAAGACGGATTCACAATCAGTGGTTTGGCGAAGACGAGCCCGCGCAGATCAATCTGAAAGAAGACTCGGCATTTTGTTTTGGAATGATTTCAATGTTTCGCTATGCCCGAGGCGAAGATGTCCCTGCATTTGTAGTCCAGGATTTTATCGATGAACTCTTAAAACTGATGTTTTGTGGACTTGCGACAGACCAGATGGCACTAGCGCCCTTCAAACGCATGCAGGATAGGCCATGGGCAGTGGCATGGCGACTGGCAGAACTGCGCCTGGCCATGGAAGGATACGGCGAGCTGGATGTGCCAGGTCTGGCCCATCTTCTTGGAGAAAAGAGGCAGAGCGTTGAGCAAAAACTCATTGAAAAAGGCATAGATCCGGAGGGAAGTCTTCCTGCATCCATTTTTCGTGAGATCTATGAAGCCATACAAGTCATTCAGGAAAGAAATTTCAGCAAGTAATACGTTACTACTCAGCCGGGGGGAAGAGTTGACACACCTCTCCCTTTACGTTTTAGCTGTTCACAAAACGCATTCCTCCCCCGTCAAACTTTTTAGAGTCGCAGCTTTCTAGGCCATAGTTGATGTCAGACGATAATTGGCTTA
>JAZRVP010000222.1:0-1211 GCA_045599245.1 Myxococcota bacterium | reverse complement strand
ATCACGGCGGCATACGCATTTCTGACGATCAGAAAAGACGATAATACCGTCCTCGATTTCATCAAGCGCGGCATCCGATATTTCTGTACCACACAGCAGTATTTCGAGTGGTCGAAGGATGAGATCGGCAAGCACTTGAATCCCGCAGAAAGGAGTGATAAGGCATGAAGAAAGGCAGTATGTCCACACAGGAACTCGTCGGAGTCAAGAATTTCTCTCGAAACGGAGTACAGACCAATGGACACGGCGAGATCGTATATTATATGATCACGCCGACCAATATCTCCGTTCTGTCCCGAATCGCCATCGGTCAGAAGATCAAAAACCTCGTCCATTTGCTGTCCGCACAGCCCGATCTCGAGATCATCTGCATGGATGCCCGCGAGAATTTCGATGCGAACAAGATCTATTTGGACGAACGCACTGAGGACGAACCCAACGGAAAAATCCGCGAGCTCCTCATGAAAGACAAGGCATTCCTCGACGATATTCAGGTGCAGATGTCCACATCCCGCGAATTTCTTATCGCGTACAGATTGAGAAACGAGTCCGACGAGCAGTCCTTTGCGGTCCTTAACCGCATCGAGAAATGCATCAACGAGCAGGGCTTCGACTGCACCCGCTGTGAAAAAGACGATGTGAAACGCATCCTTGCCCGCTACTGCGGCATCAAGGCAGATGATACTCCCATCGATGACACGGACGGCGAAACCGTGATGAACAAGTGGATAATTCCCGATTAAAAGAAAGGTGATTTGATGATGTACGAAAAACGCGCATACCGTTTTTTTGATATGCTGGACCTCGGATTTGAACCGAGAGACTATCTCTTCCCAGACTTTGAGGGTGAATATTATGGCAAGCTGGATATGAAATGTTGGGGAAAGACCCCTATGGCATTGGCAGCTTATATCACCCTCGATGACGGAAGAAAGGTCAAGTGCAATGCTTGGCAGAACAAGGACAATTACTTTGGTATCGCGGATATGCCGTTCGATTCAAGAATTCGAATTGTTCTTGAGAAAAATTCCAAAGGACGTTCCTGCCTTGTTGAAGCGTCTTTGGTAAGCGAAAACGGAGGCGGCAATGAGTAAAAAGAAAAAGCAAATCCCCGTAAAGGTGGATAAGGCAGATGTGCAGATCAAGGACTTCTTCGATATGATCGCACCTTCCGCCGTCAAATTCTTCGCCGATTATTTCATTTTCGGCGA
>JAZRVP010000221.1:0-1260 GCA_045599245.1 Myxococcota bacterium | reverse complement strand
CTTTTTGATCTTCCGCAGATCGTCGTTGTGCATTTCCTGCAGACGGAAGAATAACCAGTGGTATTCATCATGGAAGCATTCGTGATATACGTTCAGTCGGGAGTGATCCCGCTGCACGGCGTTTTCATTGATCAGGATCGTACCTGCCGGGAGTTTCACCAGAACGGGATCGCTCCGGTCGTCGCCGTCCTTCGGAGTGACCTCCACTTTACTGTCAAACCAGTAGAGCACGCTCTTGGTCTTATGATTTTTGTGCAGCTTGTGGTAAACGACGCTGAGCCCCATTTTGTCGGCCAGCTTGAATGGATCGAGGAGTCGATGATCGCTCAAGGCTTCCGGCATATGCGTAAACCACAGCGCTTCCGCAGCGTCATCGATCTCACGAAAGCCAAAAATCGGAATCAGATAATCGTCCAGCTTCGTCAGCTGCTGCTCATCCTGATCGCAGTCGGATTGCTTCCTCCCGCGTTCTTTCCAGTCAGGCAGACAGCGTTCTGGTCGTTTAAGGCTGATACTGGAAAAATTATAGGTTGTATACTGATCGAGGCAGAAATCCAGCGTGAGATATAGCGTGAAGCTTCGTATTTCGCTGGTATCGTCATCATACACGTTTGCGGTCAGATACACGACCAGATCGGCGGCAAACTCATACTTGTTTACGCGCCAGAAGCTCATCCTCGGGTCGATCCGGCATTTATTATGCGTAAGACGCTGTTCGTGGAATCCGTTCACACCGCAGATCGCCGCCAACTCACCGTCATACATCATGCCCTTGATTTCCTCGACGATGCCGTCTGCGTAGTGATGCAGGAGATAGGTATTGAATTTCGTGATCTTCGGAAAGGAAACTGTATTGCTCTTACTTCTGGATGCTCCGGATTTGTACGGATGAACGTCGTCCACGGATAAATACGCCTGTCCTTCGTCTGCAACGGCGGCAGAAAAATCGATATGATTCGTTTCTTGCTTATTCTGCATCTTTTGTTATTTTCCCTTCCGTCGATTACGAAACACATGCTCGACCACGCTTTTTTCACACGTTGAACGTATGTTCGATTAGCGTTTACAAGAAAATTATAACATTTTCGCAAGACTTTTGCAATAAAAATGATAAACTTGGAGAAAATTTAATCGTGTGTTCGATGATTTGATTCAATACAGACCGATCGTATAAGAACAAGCTGAATTCGTTGTCGGCTGTGTTTCAATACGGAGCGATAATTGAGTAATAATACCACGTTACAAAAAGAAAATCCCGCA
>JAZRVP010000220.1:0-66160 GCA_045599245.1 Myxococcota bacterium | reverse complement strand
GTCCTTTGGTGGGGTCTGGGGCAAAGCCCCAGCGGGGTTCGGGGCAGAGCCCCGACTGAACTGTGTGAGCTGATTTTATGCGCTAAGCCGTCAAAAAGACAAAGCCCGCCAATCACACCGATCAGAGATGTAATATACGCCCCTGCAAAGGGCGCCCAAGTACTGCTTCTGCCGCCAGTCAGCACCCCGCCGTAATATACACCTGTTGCGATGAGCGCTGGCGTTCCGAGCCCAAAAGTAATCCCCGTGACAATCGCTACTGTATCATTTAATTCATATAACGGTATCATCCCCAGGAGTCCCCCAACCCCGACCGCCAAACCAGCCATTCCAAGGTCAAATTCGGCACCAATTCTCGAACCAAGCGATTTTCGGCTGTATTTTTGCGCATTGATATTGAACTCAAGCTCCTCAATGCTATCCTGAGCACATGCAGAATCCGGCAATGCAACGGCCATACAAATAAGACTTAAAATAAACAAAATAATCAAACGATGCATATCAAAGTCCTTTTTTTTTGGATGGAACCTATATATAACTTAATTTATAGGCCATAAAATGATGTAATCTGATTGATATACATCTACACCTGTTATTTAGCAATACAGCCATTTCGGCACAGCCTTAAAGACCCTCTGAATAAATCACAATAATAAGGTAATAAACGAGGAAAGCCGGGGGTGGGGCCCCGGCGAGGAATCATGGTGAGGCAGCCCCAAAAGCTTATACCGCCTAAAATATTGCGGATTCTTAAGGGCTCAGCCCTTAAGCGGAGTCCGGGGCAGAGCCCCGGAAAACATCTTTGCTCAGAGGTTCCTAAAGAACCTACAGACAGTGCCTTCTGTACGGAACACCATCACGGCCAATCAGGAACCTGTGAAAAATCCGCTTCGGGAAGTTTCTGCATATAAAGGCGCGGATCGTAATTCATCGAATTTTTCAAGGTCTCGTTCGATTTTAATATATCCTGTGCTTCGCTGATATATTTTTTCCATTTTTTTGTCAGCCCCAGGTCTTTATACATGACCTCGGCTGCATAGGGAAACTGCCGCAAATACCATGTATAAAACAGCTCCCGTCGATAGACTTTTTGAGTATCGAAGCGATCTCCCCAATCATCAGAATCCAGCCCGAGTCTCGAATTGAGCAAATCATCACAAACGGGTGAATTATGGTTGCAGAAATCCATAAAGCTGTCTTGTAAAGGAAGTTCAATGGCCAAATGCCAGAACGTATTTCGAACAATTTCCGGATCGAGTGAAGCGTTCTGAGCCAACAGGAGTGCGACGATAGCAGTCTGCGCCTTCGACACCGATTCCCGATAAATGTCATCGAGTTCGCTACGGCTAAGATTTCCTTTAACATAAGGCATTTTTACTTTTTTGTATGTGTAAAATTCCTTTAATTCCTTGCCATGTTCCAAGGCAATCTGATCCTTAACCGATTGTTCAAGCCCTGTAATCATCGGCAATTTTGCCAGTTCGGCGGCGACAGTTTCATGACTACCGACCTCATACAATCGACGCCACCATTCTTCAATAAAAGACTTATCCACGCCAATACGCGACAAATTTCCATCGTTTTTGACTAACAATTCAAGCATCTGATTAAGCAACATTCCTAAATCAGACCTTTCATAAAACTCGTAATCCCCAAAACGGTGTTCGACAAATCGATAAAACCATTTCAATGCAATTTCTACATTTTTAGACGACGATTTATTCTTTAAAACTTTCTGTACGATATTACCGGCAAACAGGGAAGCGTATTCCATCCCACAACTTTCACCGATATCATTGACAAGACTATCATAAGCCAGAACATCCGGATTTTCCAAATTAATCTTATACAATATCTCTTCAGGATCACGACGACTCAGCACCAGATAAAACATTTTTTTACCATTCAAGTTACCTTCATTTGATGATTTTTTATAATATTCAAAGGCTTTTTCATAATTTCCTTCATCGACATAATACAAGTTACCGATCTGAAAATATTTTTCAGACGCATTATTTTCATTCATCCCGGACAAAATCAAAGACTTGGCCGTTTCCAGAGGATTGCCGCTCTCATCCACGCCGCGGCATCCCTTTCCAGCCAAAGTCAATGCTCTTAATTGACGAAAATATACCTTATTCTCATTCTCAGCCTCTTTGGTCAACCACGCATTATCCAGTGCATAGTCAATGCTATAGTGCATTGAAACATACTCTCGTTCATTAATCTGCTGGTAAATCTCATAGGCGGCAACGCATTCCGGATCATCCATATCATCAGACTCATATTCCCTGTCTTCGTCATTACAACCTTCTTCTTCATAATCCGAATCCTCAATACCAGGTATAATTTCATCATTCCAATAATTACTAAAGCACTCATTTAATTTTAAATCATCAAGATAATATCCGCTCATCTTTTGTCCAATGTTCCCTTCATCATAATTATATTTACACGTTTCCGAAAAATTGCCCTTTACCAATAAATAATACCAGGCATGTTTTTTCAGGGTATATCTACCATCCCGCAATATATCATTAACATTCTCACCATTTTTATATGTCTGTTCAATTTTTTCTATTTTTGTATAGAGCATTGCACTCGGATGACTTGCAGCCGCCTGTTTCAACCAGTATTCATCAGCTCCCGGTTCAAACGTCATCCAATCTGGAGAATCAGGACTTATTTCAGGAATATGAATTCCGAATTTATACATCATGGCGAGGTTATATTGAGCGACATCAAGCCCATGAATGGCCGCACGCCGCATCATTAAAACACCTTTTTCAATATCAACATCTGTCATAACGCCATTAAGATATAAAATCGCCAATAAATATTCTGCATCCGCGAACTCGTGACTAGCCATATTCTCTAACCACTTAAAGGCTTCCGCTCCGCCATCCTTTGGAACATTCAAACTTTTAGGCAAGTGGTAGATCAATGTCGGCGATTTGAGAAGCTCTGAAAAAGCCGAACTCTCATCCTCAAGTTTGATAATCCATCGAAGCATTTCGTGAAAACTGTCATGGTCTTCATGTACGACCTGTTCGTAATCATCCCTAAAAGCGCATTCTTTTTTCACAGTTCGTTCACCCGATAATTTAAATATTGCATCATCTTTTATTCTGCTATTAATTCGGTACATCATGGCGAGGATGAACATGCCCGTTTCATCCCCATTTAACGCTGCATTTATCCATTTTAGGGTTGTTTCATCAGATATTGCCAGCTTCGCCGGTTTGTCATCGATTTTTTTCTTACCTGCGACCTTCTTCATTTCACTGGCTAATATCAGTGCATCCGCATCCGGCATTTGAGAATTGAACACAACCGGCGTAAGCATCAGCTTGTTATTCTCTTGCACGTTCTTATCTTGTTCCGAAGCCGTTTCTTCACTCTGTTGTACGCTTGTTTCCGCGACAGACTGTATATCTTTTTGAGAACTGCTGCATGACATAACAAAAGCGACAATTAATACCGAAGAAAGCCATCGAAGTTTATTCATATATTGTTCCTTTATATTTTGAAGTGAGTGTGCAAACCGAAGCCAAAGCCAAACTTATCAATCTCTCAAATCATTGATTTTCAAGGCTTTCACGAAGCAGACTAATGAAATATTCGGTATCGTATTCGTGATAAATACGACGGCCATTGATAAAGAAAGTCGGCGTTGTCGTCACCCCATTCTTCAGACCTTCTTTTTTGGATTCGGAGACAAATGTTCTTGCCTCTTTATTTATCATCCATTCGGCATGTTTATCGACATCAAGTCCAAGTTCTCCTGCCCAAATCGAGATTTGATTGAGGGAAAAGTCATCAAACTTTTCATACGATTTGATGAGATACGGCCATGCATTTCCCATTTGAGCCGCTGCTTCGATTGCCATGGCAGCCGGCGTCGATTTATCGTGTGATTTGATTGGAAAATACCGCAAATTCAGAGCGATTTTATCTTTGAGCTGTTGATTTTCAAGCTCGGCCACGAGCTTAGGCACATGGCGTGAACAGTACGGACATCGGCCGCACAAATAAACCGTGAGAACGGTCTTAGATTCTGGATTTCCCCAGACATATCGAGGGATCATCACGATCGGTACCGGCTCAATGGCTGGATCCATCGCCTTCCTGCGTTCGTCAACCGCCTTGGCAATCCCATCTTTTTTTCCGGTTTTCGCCGCATTGCAGGCATCCTCAAATAAATAACGCGCTGATTTGCATTCCGGTTTCTCATTCAAACAGTTTTGTATCGTATCCGTGCAGCATCCGTAGGCATGTGATGTCGAAACGACTTCATCAAACGCTTTTTTGGCACTATCCATCAGCCCGTCACAAACCGGCGTTTCAGCCAAAGCATTGACCCCCCAAAATGTTCCCAAAATTCCAAACAAAACCGAGACAACGCGTTTCATCATCATGCACCTCATCTTTATGACTTTTTCCGGCCACTATACAGTGCCTATCATGAAACGATATTGTAACATCAATCTATTTCAATCTGAATATGCCTTTTGAAAATAAACAGACAAACCGTTACAGCTCAGCAGGGGTAATTCACAAATCTTCTGAAATATGATCAGAGATTGGCGAAAGATGGATTATTTCGCAATTATAAGGCAAATGCAGAGAAAAGCCGGTGAATGGGGTCCCTACGAGGAATCAATAGTCAGGCAGCTCAAAAAGCTTATACCACCTAAAAACATTGAGGATTCCAAAGGACTCAGTCCTTTGATGGGGGGGCGAGGATTTTCGCCATCCTGTGAATGGCGAAAATCATTATTCAGCCTTGTTCTGCTTTTCATTTTTACGATTCACGACGACAATCAAGCCAGACGTTACCACGACGAGTAATGTCAATAAAATGGACAAAAGACTCCAGTGATTTGTCTGTTTGAGCGGCAGAGTTGCGCAGTCTTCATCATTATTTTCGGCAGCATAACACTCATCAATCATAACACCGGAAGCCCATTCGCAACCATTATAAGCATCATCATCAGAAACGCCATTCAAGATACAATCCAAGCCACAGGATGAGCTAAGAATAGTATCATTACATCGATATTCACATTCCCTGCGTTGATCCTCATCTTCAATCAAAGAACACTCAACATTAACAGGCTGAAACCGGGCATGACATTCATCGGTATCACAAGCTGCTTCCATATTTCTGCAATATTGTTTGCAATAATCAGCGACAGTCTGTCCTCTATCATAGATCATAAAGTTCAATATATTTGTAATAAAAAAAGTATCTCTTCTATCCCAACCGACGCCGCCAAGTACGTTATATTTTCCAAAATCATCTTTACCGACTCTGCAAAAATAACCATAACATTCTATTCCAGCGCTTTCGGAGCACGGATATGCGCTACTTCCGCCGCTACCGCAAGTCGGTCCCAAATCGGCATAGCAGATATTACAAGCCCCGAATAAGACCAAAAGCAATGTGAATCCTAAAGTTCGGATATGTATTTTCTTCATAGCGGCCCCTGTAATATCATAATTTATATATATTTATTCAACATTTATATATATTTATTCAACCCAAATCATCAGGCTGATGATTGAGCCATTTATATCATTTTTTATTATTTGCAACCCATCCCGAGGTGTTGCAAACAAAAACTCCATAGAATGCCGGGCGTATCGGCGACGCCGATAGACCGGCACAATACGCGTCGTATGCGCCAGAGCGCATAGACGCGTTCCATATATACATCACATCATTGCCTCAAATGATTCATATTCCTCATCGACATCGGCTGTCGATGGCTCATCGTAATGAAGCGACAACGGACGACGAATTCTAATAGTTTTCATTCCGAGAGATTTCGGCCCGGCAAAATCTTTTTTTGGATTATCGGCAATATATACACATTCTTCATACGGCGTATTGAGAGTATATGCCGCGAGCTGAAACGAAGCCGGAGCAGGTTTAGATGCACAGCATTCCTGCGTAAATATGGGGCATTCGATCCATGGAAGAAGGCCAAGTGCACGGAATTTTGCGCGCTGCGAATCGACAGGGCCATCCGATATCACACCGGTTCTGCCACGAAGTTTATAGATATACTGTTTTGCATCCGGACACAGACTAATTTTCGGATAATGACATCGATATATATTGACCAGTTCCCGCGTATCCTGCACGATTTCAGGATATTCCGCTTTGGCCAAATCAAATGTATTGCCGCGCACACCGGCTTCAAACATGGCCCAGCATTTTTCACCGAATAATGGACAGTTTACGGCCTCCCCGACAGCACCAAAACCGGATTTTACATAATCTCTTTCGAGATAAAGCGTGTCATCGATATCAAAAATATATGTTTTAATCATGTTCGTTTTTTATACAGGCTGAATAAATACTTCACGGGGTTTCTGGCCACGCTGCGGACCGATCACGCCTTCGCGTTCCATCTGTTCAATAATGCGAGCAGCACGATTAAACCCAATGCTCATGCGTCTCTGAAGGAATGATGCCGATGCCTGGCGCGTCTCAGCCACGATCTGAACCGCCTTGTCATAAAGGGGATCGAATTCGGACGAGCTGCCGGCCATTGATTCATCGTTGTCGCCGTCGCCTTCCTCATCTTTTGGAGTTGTGATATCGAGATTGTATTCTGGCGCACGCTGACTCGACAAAAAGCCAACGATTGCCTGAACCTCGTCATCCGAAACGAACGCGCCGTGAACGCGCTGAAGCACAGCGGTATTTGGAGGCAGGAACAAACTGTCGCCCATACCGAGAAGGCACTCGGCACCTTTCGTATCGAGAATTGTTCGCGAATCGACATAGCTGAACACGCGGAATGCAAGTCGTGTCGGGAAATTGGCCTTGATAACGCCCGTAATGACATTCGTCGAAGGACGCTGTGTCGCGAGTATGATGTGAATGCCTGCAGCTCTGGCTTTTTGAGCAAGGCGGGCAATCGATCGCTCGATTTCTTTACCGGCCGTCATCATGAGGTCAGCAAATTCATCGACGACGATCACGATATAAGGCATGTGCTGATATTTTGGATTTCCGTCGTCATCGGTTTCACGAACGGCCTCAATGGCCTTTGGCAGTGTCGGATTTTTGACCTGTTCATTATAGCCCTGAATGTTGCGAACGCCGAGTGCGGACAGTTTGCGATAGCGGTCATCCATCTCATCACAAGCCCAGTCCAGCGCAGCTGCGGTTTCCTGCGGGGTCGTAATCGGCGGGACGAGAAGATGCGGAATGCCTTCATATATGCTCAGTTCGAGACATTTTGGATCCACGAGAATGAGTTTAACGTCATCGGGACTTGCATTATAGAGAAGGCTGCAAATCATCGTGTTAATGCCGACGGATTTACCGCTGCCCGTCGATCCGGCGACGAGAAGATGCGGCATTTTGGCCAGATCGCTCACGACCGGTTCACCTTCCGGGTCTTTTCCCAGGGCAATCGTCAAGATACTTTTGGCATCAGTAAATGCTTTGGATGCAAGTATTTCTTTAAGGTAAATCGTATTTCGTTTTTCATTCGGAATCTCGATACCGACAACGCCTTTTCCGGGGATAGGAGCCAGAATTCGCACCGATGCGATTTCGAGAGCCATCATCAAATCGTCAGTCAGGCTGGCAATTTTGGAGACTTTTGTGCCAGGAGCCGGCTGAAATTCAAAGCGAGTAATGATCGGCCCCGGACAAATCTGAACGACCTGACCGTGGATGTGATATTCGGCGAGTTTTTCTTCGATTTTATCGGCATAAAGACGAAGAGCGGTGTTATCGAGACCTTTTTGAGTTGCCGGATCGTAATGAAGCAGGGAAAGAGGCGGAAACTGGTATTCGGCCTGAGCGAGTTTTTCGAGGCGTGCTTTGTCGGCCTCCATGAGCTCGTCGTCACTGGCGCGTTTTTTTTCTTCAGCCACGACAAAAGAGCCATGTTTTGGGGCGACAGTCTGACGGCTGATGCCCAAAAGAGCGTCCTCACTGTCGATAAAGTCGCTGTCAAAATCTATGCTATCGTCGTCCTCGTCAGAGATTGGCTCACGGCTCCATTTTTTTTTAGGTGCATGAAAACCGGCTTCTTCCATCAAGGAACGGAGTTCCGCAGAAACAGGGACCACCGTCTGATTATTCGATGGCGAAACAGTTTCATTGGCGGGTTGTTTTTTTTCTGTTTCACGAGGTGTGAAATCAGAAGGAACGTCCCAGCCATCATTTTCTTCCTCGAGGGCTTTTCGGATAGCTTCAAGGGCCGTATTTTTGCCGGGCTTAACTTTTTTTTCCAACGTCACATCGTTGGCGGCGTCGTTATTCGCGGCTGCCTCAAGGGTCACTTTATCGGAGGATGTCTCGGAGGCCGGAATTAAACGACGATTTAATTTGAAATCAGCCGTATCTGCCATTCCAAGATTGATTTTTTCTGAATCAATTTTACGTGTATCGAGCTTGTCAGGAGCGAGTCGAGTCACGGCAGTTGCAGGTTTTGAGAGTGGCTCAGCAGCGGACAGAGAAATTTCTTCAGAGGCCAGTTGTGCAAGGAGGTCTTTGGTCACATTGACGGGCATTTCCGGTACAGGAATTTGTTTTTCTGACGCAACACCTTCGTTTTCAACACCTTTGGAGACAGTTTTTTGATTATTTGCCCCGTTATCCGACTTGTTTTTACCGGCGATTGACCTTGGTTTCCAGTTTCCAAGGACGGAAGTTTTAGTCTGAGACTGGGTTTCATCAGATTTCTGAACCTGTCCGAGCTGTTCAGGTTCCAGGATTGATTCAAACTCGAAATCGGGTTCAACGGCCGGAACGGAGTGAGATCGTTTAATGGAACGACCTTTTGGAACCGCCGATTTTCTAATTCTGGCCACAATATCTTCGACGACTTCCGACTTATCGAGCGGTTTCTTTTCTGGTTCTATTTCATCGACGGCATCAGAGGACGGTTCTTCGTCTTCATCTTCAGCGTCATCATAATCTTTGTGAGAGTTCAGGCCATTGCACAAATTATCTGGGTCATCAAGTTCACCGGAATCATCGCGATAAATTTCTTCTGAATCGGAAATAACCTGTTCATCAGAAACATCCGATTCATCCACGAGGTTTTGAGCCGGAACATCGTCATTGAGTTCCACCGGAGCTTCCAGTTTTTCAGGCACGACATCCTGTGGAGCGACGATACGGGACAGGACCTTCATTTCTTCGATTTCATCGGCTTCATCTTCGATGTAGTCGCTGCTATCATCGTTTTGTGTCCCATGACCGGATGAAAGATCGGATAAGTTGTCATCGTCATCCTCGAGGACGTGAGAATCGCCATCAGCAGGAGCTGTCTGCCGGAAAGGGGCCGAAAGAGCGCCAAATATCGTCTTAAAGCACCAGCTCAAGACATGCCACACGCCCCAGAAGAAGGTTTTAAAACGAGTATCCGTGACGAGAAGGCCGCCGAAGAGTGTCAGAGCAGAACAGATAGCGGCAAAGCCGGCTGACGGCATCTTTTCTGAACCAAATTCGACGAGCCATTTGCCCAGTGCACCGCCGGGAGCATTATCGAGAAGATTGCCGTCAAACCCCATCTGAGCTAGTGGAGACACGCCAAAAATCAACAAAATGAGCCCAATGATTTGAGTCGAACTGATCTCAAACTGCTTTCCGCAGGCCGTTCGTACGCCCATAAATAACGACACAGCTGAAAAGACAAAAGCCCCGATGCCGAACAGTGTCAGCATGATATTGGCAATCCAGGCCCCCAGCACGCCAAAAAGATTTCCGGCTGTTTCCATGTCTCCGGCCACTTCCGGTGCCGAATACGAAAACAGCATCAAAAATAATACGATGCCTATCAGAATAAAAATCGCGGCAATAAAACCATTGTACAGCTTCGAATTCTTCTGAATCCTTCTCGGATTCGGCTGCACTATTCGCGGGTTTGCATCCCGTTTAACATTTCTGCCATTACTGACAGACTTTCTCTCACGTGAACCCCGTGTTCTGGCAGCAGATGACTCAATCGCTCTCTTTTGAACCGACTGCTGCTTGCGTTTTTTTGTTTTATCAGCCCCAGATGTTTTCTGGTTTTTCTTATTCTCAGCCATCCTTGCATAACCTCATGAGCGAATCCATTCGCGGCCTGTGTTGTATCATGCTTTGATTGAGAACCAAATTTTCCCGTCTTGCATCCACGTTTTGAAACGCCATTTCTTCATTTATGTTAAGATACAATGCGTTTTCGTCAAAATTGGCGAGATACCTCAGTTATCTACTCCCCCTGGGAAGGTCTGAATAAAACACAATATTAAGGTAACAAATGAGGGTTACTATTCAGCCAGGGTTAATTCACATACCTACATCGTAAACAGGAGTTTGACCATGAAATTTCTCAACATTCCCGAACCACGAGTTATTATTATTCAAGAATATATTGATGGCCGTTCCTTTTTCCTCATCAATGATGTCGAAAATTTCCATGAAATCATTGGTTCAAGTACACAAAATTAATGCATAATCGCGCATCCCTGTACCTTCATCCCCCTTTGTTTTTCACACAACCAGGAGCATCCTTATGGAAACGATAATCGAAATCCTCTCTATCCATACATCCAATCTGCACGAAAATGAAACAGCCCCATTTATCGGCATGTACAACATCAAAGCGCGCGTCAAAGGAATGTTTGCTTGCATTTCTACGGAATTCATAATTCATAATGACAACGCCAGAGATATGGAAGGAGAATTGGTATTTCCGCTTCCCGACAGTGCCGTCGTATGTGGTTATGCCATCGATATCGATGGACAAATTGTCGATGCCGCAGTCGTTGAAAAAGAAAAGGCTCGCATTGCCTTTGAAGCAGAAGTCAAACTCGGCATCGATCCGGGGATCGTCGAAAAAGTCGCAGGAAATGCCTATCGCACGCGTATTTACCCACTCCCGTCCAAGGGCACAAGACGCATTCGCGTCGATTATTTAACCTCGCTCATCTTCGATGAAACAGGGGATGCCGCACTCTATCTCCCGATGCCCAATGAAAAACTTACATCAAGAGAGGTCGAAATCGATGTCGATATGCCGAATGCGCCTCAACCCAAACTCTCCGGGCTCGGCGACAAACGTTTTGCGATGGCTCAAGCCGTATGGCACGTAGAATCCCACGAAACCGACATTAAGCCCTTCGATCACATCATTGTGTCCATGCCGGAACTCCCCGCGCTCTCTACTGCCCTGGAAAACGACAACGGCGATTTCTACTTTGCCGCCAATCTCAAACTCACCCCAGCTGATCAAGTCCAATCGTCCGTCTCGACAAAAGCATGGCGCATCATTTGGGACGCATCGGGAAGCCGAAACGAGCTCGATATTTCTGCCGCAAGAAAGCTCCTTGCCATTCTCCCAAAAGACGCGTTCTATCAGCTTCACGTCTTTAGAAACGTCCTTGAAGCGCCCATTTCATGCGACAATCGCGACAAACTACTCTCAGAAATCGATGACATCATTTACGACGGCGGCACCGATTTTCTCCCGCTTCAATCACTCGCGGCTGAAAAATTCGATGGCATGACACTCCTCTTTTCTGACGGCATGGACACATTCACAGGCACCATCCCTGAATTCGGTGCAAATACCGTCGGCCTTGTCTCCGGATTAAACCGCGATTCGGCATTTCTCAGACGTGTCTGCGGCGGCCATGTCCTCGATCTCACCGTTCTGTCACCCGATGCCGCACTTCACGAAATCCTGACGCCTTCTCCCGTTGTGGCCTCCGTCGAAGGCTGCGGCATCTCCGATATCCAGGGCATCGGAACCCCCGCTGTTGGACGTGTTTCTATCATCGGACGACTCACCGCCAGAACAGCATCTGCCTCCATCGTTCTCTCTAACGGCCAGAAATTCCCGTTCACACTCGATCGTTCAGACGCCACCGACGGCCGCATTCTCTCAACTGCCTGGGCCGCAAAACGTGTCGATGAACTCTCTCCGCGAGCCAACGACTGCCGCGATGAACTACTCGCTATCGGCCGTCACTTCTCTATCGTCAGTCCCGTCTCCAGCATGATCGTTTTTGAACGACTCGATCAATGGATTAAATACAACATCGAACCGCCAACCTCTCTTAAACTCATTCACGACCAATGGATGAAAACTCACAAATCCGATGCACAAATCAAACAAGAAGAAGACCGTGAAGCCAAATCCTGGATCATCAACCTCGAAAACGAATGGGAAAAACGTATCAAATGGTGGAACGAACCGATTCCAAAGCCAAAATTTCAAACGAGTGGCGTCTTCGATGAAGAAGAAAACCATAGCTTCGGTGCCGCCGTCCGAAGAACCGCAGAAAGAGTCATGGAAGCCGCAAGCAATCTCATGGGGGGCACATCACCCAATCGTGCTCGAAATGCCGCCGGAGGCACACCTGCCGCTCGCGCTCGAAGAATGCCCGAAAATGAGAACATCATAAGAGAAGAACGCATATCTGAAGAGTGTTGCGACATGGATTGTTGCGACGATATGGAACCTCAAACAGAGACTTGCTACGCCTGCTCAGCGCCAATGCCCGCAGGCGGCATGCCTGGTCTGGGAATGCCGAACCCGGCAATGGGCGCAGGCGGCATGCCCGTTTTGGGAATGCCAAACCCGGCAATGAGCACACCCAATATGACCGAAAACACGTCTCCCCATCATGCCCCATCCGCTGACGCCTCCATGACCATTAAAGAATGGGATCCCAACACCCCCTATCTAAACGCCATCAAAGACGCCAAAAAAATCTTCTCCGGCAACGACACTTACTACAGAGAATACATCAAACAACGCGCCAAATACGCCTCCAGTCCCGCATTCTTCCTCGACTGTGCCAACTTCTTCTTCAAGGAAAATCTCACCAAAATTGCCATTCGTATTCTATCGAATCTCGTCGAAATCAAACTCGAAGACGAGTCCCTTCTCCGCGTCTACGCATGGAGACTTCGAGAAGCCAATGCATTCGACGCCGCCGTCACAATTCTCAGAAAAGTCGCCAAAATGCGCGCCGATGAAGCCGTTTCCTGGCGCGATTTGGCCCTCACACTCACACTTCGTGCAAAACAGAATATGTCTTCCAACGATGCTGAAGAAGCACTCGAACTTTTCAAAAAAGCCGCTTTTACACCATGGAAACGTACCGATGCACTCTGGACTTCTCTCGTATCAATCGAAGAATTCAATGCACTCGCTGCATGGTGCGGCCGGCAAAAATGGAACGACAAAGCCCCGGTCATTCCCCAAATTGATGATAAATTCCAAAAATTACTCGATACCGACCTGCGAATCGTCCTCATGTGGGACGCTGACAACACCGATATCGATCTCCATGTTCTGGAACCTTCCGGTGAAGAAATTTTCTACGGGCATCAGCTTTCTCTTACCGGCGGCATGATCAGTTATGATGTCAGAACAGGATATGGCCCCGAAGAATTCCTTCACAAAACCGCCCCAGCCGGAACTTATAAAATCATGTCCAATTATTACTCTTCACATCAACAAAAACTCACCGGCCCCGTCACCGTAACTGCCACAGTCTTCACCAATTGGGGACGCGAAAATGAAGAGTCTCAGACCATGTCACTTCGCCTTGAAAAAGCAAAAGACAAGGTCAAAATTGGTTCAATTGACGTGAAATAATATCGCAAGCAACCTCTCACCTTATTCATGCTCCGGTGAGGATTCCTAAGGTGATATAAGCCTTTTGGGCTGCCTAACCATGATTCCCAGCCGGGGCCTCATCCCCGGCTCTCTTTTATTTCTGCCTAAAAATATCGTTTTATTCAGACCTTCCCTGAGAAAGCTCTAAACAAAACAATAATTGAAACCAACAAATGAGGAAAAACGGGGTGGGAATTGAGGCAGAGCCCCGGAAAAAACAAATAAACAGTTCTTCACTAACGACTATACAATTCCTTTTTCTCACTTTTTCAGATACTCTACATTCAGACTGGAGGTGAGCATTATGACATCCGATTCGACTTTTATTTTTCGACAGCTTCTTACTCGCGATGATTCCGGTGAAATGTCCGCTGTCACTCAACGTGATTCCTGGATTTCACTCAATGCAGTCAATCATTCCGGAGACTTCGAACGCTTTGCCAGAATGCAGGAACAGCTCTCCGCTTTTCTCAAAATTGCGTCTCTCATCGGGTCAAATGCCAGTCTCGACACAGTCCTCAGCACAATCTGCGACAAAACGACACAGCTCATGAGAGCCGAACGTTCCACCATTTTTCTCGTCGATCACGACAACTCGGACGAACCAACACTCTCTTCATTTATCGCCGAAAAATCCGACGGCATTCGACTCAAATTTGGCCAGGGAATCGCAGGAACCGTCGCACAAAAAAGACAACTCCTCAATATCGAAAACGTCTATCAATGCAGTCTTTTCGACCCATCTTTCGATAAGAAAAGCGGTTTCGTCACGCGCTCCTGCCTCGCCATGCCCATTCTGAATATTCAAAATGAACTGCTCGGCGTCGTTCAGGTTATCAATAAAATCAACGGTCCCTTCGACGTAAATGACGAAGGAATGATCGCTTCAATCAGCTCTCAAATCGGCGTCAGCCTCACTCAGCACGCTTTTATTGCCTCTCTAAATGATAAAAACGAAGAACTCCTTGAGGCAAGACATCTGCTTCAACAAAAAAATGAAGAACTCGATCGCCTCTATGCACTCGAACGCGATGCCGCTGTCGCCATGAACCTCGACACGCTCATCAAACGAATGCTTAATCATTGTTTCAGTGCATTTAATACACAATTTGCAGCCATTCTTATATATAATGAATCCGAAATTGTTCGCTTCAATATGACAACGCTCGATGAATGTAAAAAGATATCGATCGATAATATGCCTTCATTTATCCCGAAAATTCTACCGATTGATGGTCTGTCTCTCTCTATTCGCGATCTCGAAACGCTCCCTGAACTCACCGAAAATTCATTCAATATTCCACTTAATGCACTCCTCGTCATTCCGCTTTCTCATAATGATACACATATCGGTTCTCTCATTCTTGGTTCGCAAATTACAAATCCATCTCTCTTCTTTAATAATAAAAAGCTTGCCCTTCTTTTCGCCGCAAATATCGCATCCGCTCTGCATACCCAGATGAATCGCGATGAAAATGAGAAAAAACAACGCCTCTCAATGATCGGAAAAATGCTCTCAAATCTCATGCACGATATGAAAACGCCTCTGGCTAATATTTCCGGTTATTCAGAAATGATGGTCATTCAAGATGACCCCGATAAACGCGCTCAATTCGCCGAAGTCATCGATCGACAACTCAATTCTCTTAAAAATATGAGTTCTGAAATCATGCAATATGCAAAAGGCGAATCCGCAATCATACTCAAACCTGCACCTTTGCACGATGTCATCATTCAAGCCATCGACCTGCTCACCCCGGAAGCTCAAAAAAGAAATATTAAATTATCATTTTCTGACGAATTTACATCTAAAATCCCATACGATTTTGATAAATTATTAAGAGTTTGTGTCAATCTTATCAGAAATGCCATCGAAGCAATTGATACCGACGGTAATATCACTATTGCAACGGATACAAATAACACTTCCGCCATTCTCACCATTAGTGATGATGGCCCGGGCATTCCTAAAGCCATTTCCAATACGCTTTTTAATGAATTCGTTACTTATGGTAAACGCGGCGGAACCGGACTCGGACTCGCCATTGTTAAAAAAATCATGGATGAACATCACGCCACGATCGAATGCATCAATCTCATCCCTCATGGCACTTCGTTTATCATTCATCTGCCTTTGGATTGATTTTTTTATAAAAAAAATTGGACATCTAGCCACATGTAGGTATTATGCTTGTTCCGGGGGGGATGTTGGGTATATCATACACCTCAAGGAGAGGATTCATGGCAGATTTTGATACTCAAAAAGTTTCTAATAAATACTCCACAGACGAACTTCAACCACTTCTCAGTCTTACACCTAAAAAAGAAAGCAGGGATGATAAGAAATCTCACGAAGAACAAGAAGCTCTCTGGACTCGTTCCCTCGCTTTTTTCGAAAATATGAAGAAAAATAGTCAGCAGGCTTAATTCTTTCTCTTTTACTTTTTATGGCTGCCTTCGTGGCGGCCTTTTTTATATCTGGAAAGCACTGCTATTGGCATACGCAGTGCCGTGCCGCCTATCTCGCTATCGCTCAATACAGCGGCACTTCCTTTTTTGAATATCCTTCACATCACGTGTCGCTTTCGACTTCACTCTTTGCCTTCACAACAGCCTTTAACCATATTGCCGGACGAACATAATCTGGTTCATTCACAAATGGCCATGTATTGACTGCCCCCGAACTTGCATCCACTTCGTGCCCTGATGAATGTGCCTCACCTGGAGAACATAACCACCACCATGTGCATCGTTCTTCACCACATGCCGTCCCGTTGCCGCCCTTCGTCGTTGTCGCATACGGCGTCGCCTTTGAAACTCGATCCGCTGCATTCGGAATTAATGTTTCCACCTGTGACCTGCTCAATAAAAAGACTTTATCCACGGTTCCATTACATTCACTTTCCATCGTCGTTTCCTCAACCATCTGCAATTCCGATTCGCTAAATGCCGAATGAATAAAATTATCCGTCGTATAATCCGTATTCATCGCATTTTTACTGCCATCATAGCCGTTTAGCCACGAACGCAATGTACTCGTTTCCCATGTCACATCCGTATGCGTTTCATAAAATCTCATTCCCAATAATGAATATTCACTCAATAATAAATATCTATCTTCTTCCTGTTTTAATACACGCCATAATATCGGCTCCGCGCCATTTTCCAGGTTGTTATCCTGTTCATATCGACCAAATTCTATATGGTTTTCATCCACCATATTAACTGTATTTTCCTCACAAACACCATCTTTTAACTTAAAATCTGCTTCACATGCCGTTGCCATGCAGGAGCCTTCAACACATTCCCCATCTTCCCAGCCAGCCAGTGTCATGCAGTCTTTTAATTCTTCTCCACACTTTATGACTGTATCTTCCATACATTTATTGTCTTCAACATGATACCACACCTGGCACTTTTGCGCGACACAGGAGCCTTCCGCACATTCCCCATCTTCCCAACCGTCATTACTCGTACAATCTATTATTTTCTCCCCACACTTTGTCAACGTGTCAACCACACACTTTCCTTCTTCGACATGATAACCTGCCTTACACTTTTGCGCGACACAGACTCCATCCAAACATTCACCTCCTTTCCAACCGGACTGTGATGTACAATTCGTCACTTTTTCACCACACTGTTCAACCGTATTCGGAATCACACAACTTCCTTCCTCACACACCCCAACACATTGTGCCATCGCCTTCCACTTTCCATTGATACATATTTCTACACTCTCTTTTTCACCACATTGTCGTTCACCCGTTCTACACTCCTTTTCTTCAACCGGTTTCGGTTCAACCTGCGTTAAATTCACATAACATGTTTCTTTGTCTTCACACTTGCTGCACGATGATGCACATCGCAAATCGCACAACACTTCATATTCTGGTTCACATCGACTCATATCCGCCGTGTGAAGACATATATTCTCTGACAATTCTCCTTTTTTCATTGCACACGAAAAGTCATGCGGACATCGACCACGCTTAAAAGCGCCCTCACTTCGGTACGATTCACAACTGTTTCGGTCACCTTTCTTGCATCCCTCACATGTCGTCTCCGTACATAACCCACCATCCGCCAATTGAATACTCTTTACCCCAATACAATCGTATCCGAGATCATTAAATTCAAGTGTACAACTCGATGTCAAGACCAATGATGCCATCATTCCACATAAAACAATTGATCTTCTATCGCTCATTTCCGCCTTTGCCTCGTTTTGTTAAACAGCCATTGTGATGAATTTTATTATATTGGCACTTCAAGACACAGTGCCGTACCAAATAACTTGCATTCGCAAGTAATACCGGCACTTTTATTTTGACATGACAACAATCGAATGAGATTTAACCGTATATTCCTGACTGGTCTTGCGACTTCCGTCAAACCACGTGTTCCTGCCGTTTTCCTGTTCAAAATATGACTGTGTATCTAACAATACTTCATATTCCCCTTCAGGTACTGCAAACGTTTTGTCAACACTCTCCATGTTAAACAAAATATACAAGTTTTTGGCATTATTTGTTCCGGGATAATACATACCAACAGCTTTCCCTTCCCAACCGCTATTATCCGAAACATCCTTCGGAAACCACCACTGTATCGGCGAATTATAATCTGTCGGCGCCAAATACATCTGATATTGTTTCCTTATCTTTATCAAATCCCTCACATAATCATGCATTCGCACTTGTTCCGCACTCTTGCCCCAATCTTCCCATCTAAACCAGTTCCATTCATTGTCCGAAGCATTCGAAAACGCATCATTATTGCCATACTGCGTCCTCATATATTCATCTCCGCCCAACAACATCGGCGTCCCCTGACTCAACATCATCACGGCCATCGCATTCCTTATCATCTGACGCTTTAATGCCTCATGATCATTATCTTTACATCTGCCATCGGTATCGACATTCTCATTACATCCATCATCATTACAGTCCTTCTGACACCAGTTCCTCGAACGATTATCATTTGATCCGCTGTCTAAACTGCAAAATAACTGGCTCGAATGTTCACAACAATACGAATTGAGCTTGCTGCAATGATTCTGCTTATTCCAATATGACATCAAGTCATACATCGTAAATCCATCGTGTGATGTAATATAATTTATCGAATGATACGGCTTACGTCCATCATCTCCAAACAACACCGACGATCCCGAAAATGCATTGCCCAGATTATACATCTCGTTCCAACTCGGAGGTACCGCCTCTGTTTTCGACAATGTATATCCATCATCATTCACAAATGCCTTCACGCTGTCGCGAAACCGCCCATTCCATTCATACCAGCCTGACTTGCCATCACTCGACTTCGGAAATCCACCGATGACATAATGCGACCCAGACCACGGTTCCGCAATAATCCTCGTATGATAAGCCGATAATCGCTTATCATCAATCATATCCTGAAGCACCGTCTTGCCGACATTCGACATCCAGTATCCATTATCAAAATTCTTCGTGTCTCCATTCTGATCAATCTGTTCATCCAACACTCCCAATACCGAGGCAAGATCAATCCTGAAGCCATCGACATGCATTTCTTCAGACCAATAATGAAGATTGTCCATGATCAACCGTCGAAACGGCATCGCATTGGCTCTCGTCTGGACGCCAACCCCTGTCTCGTTCAGATAATACCGATTCTCACTTCCCTGCTGTTCTCCTTTGACCAGATGATAATACGATTTATTGTCCAGCCCACGGAAGGAATAGTGCGCCAATGCACTGTAGTCCGATGCCCCCTCAAT
This sequence comes from Myxococcota bacterium, assembly GCA_045599245.1. GTDB lineage: Bacteria > Myxococcota_A > Bradymonadia > UBA4248 > UBA4248 > UBA4248. The sequence goes on along the minus strand of JAZRVP010000220.1, from coordinate 46,738 downwards.
GGCTGGATACGAATAATTGCTCCCAAGCAGTTTATCGGGCCAAAATCCCCCTTCCCCCGTCTGGCCATACACAACATCGAGAATGACTTCGATCCCTGCCTGATGCAGTTTATCAACCATTCCCTTAAATTCGTCGATGACACCGCTGTCCTTTTTCTGATTATCTTTCATTGAATATGACATTTCAGGGGCAAAATACGCGATCGAATCATATCCCCAGTAGGTTCCATCCACGTTTTTCTCTGCCACAGGCAACAATTCAACCGCTGTAACACCAAGTTCCGCCAGATACTGTGCCTTTTCGCCTATCCCCTGCCACGTTCCTCTCAATGATGCATCCAGGTCATTCGCATTCTGTGTAAAACCTTTGGGATGAACTTCATACAAAATCATGCTGTTCGCGCCATGACCCGAAAATCCGTCACCTTTCTTCCGGTTTTCTCGCCATGTTGTCTCGGATTTACTCCAAACATATTCACTTTTTGTCACCACCGATTTCGGCGCCGCTTTCCAGTCACATTCCTCACGGCCGCTCCCGCTCAATGGACTTCCCAGTTCAAACTTAAACTCTCCATGAAGGCGGCGCGCATAAGGATCTATCAGCAATTTGTTGGGATTATATCGATTTCCTTCGGCATCACAGTCCGAAATATAGCCTTTCAATGTCCCCGGTTTGTAGTCTTTATCAAATGGCCAGTTTGGACCAAAGGCAATGTATCCATACATCAATCCAACACTTGCACCCTTGATATAAACTGTCCATATCCCGCTATTTTCATCCTTTTTCATCGGTATTCGTTCTATCGGATCACTTTCGGGATCATCAAATATCAACAATTCAAGGCGAGTGGCATGTTTGGCATAAACGGCAAAAACAACACCTTCGTCGATGAGGGTGGCGCCTAAATAATCATAAAGTGCATCCCCGGTCTTTCCGCTCAAGGATGGTGCAATATCCATCACCTCATGTTTCTCATCTTTTGGCTTATCCTTGCATTTGCCCCCATCACACCCATATTGACACATTTCTTCCGTTTGCACTCCCGTTTCTACATCACACTTTTGTAACGTATTAACATCTTTACAAACATCTGTTTTACACTTTTCTTTTTCAGCCGATTTGCATCGTCCATTTTCACATCCGTACCTGCACGCCTCTTCCGTCTGAACGCCTGTCTCAATATTACACTTCAACAATGAACGATCGTCTTTACACACATCCAATGTACATTTATCGCTCTCACTCGATTTACATTTTCCGCCATCACAGCCATACTTGCACGCCTCTTCCGTCTGAACGCCCGTATCGACATTACACTTTAATAATGTACTGACATTTTTACATACATCTACTGTACATTTTTCCTTTTCCGCCGGCTTGCATCGGCTGGTTTCACACCCATTCTCACACGTTTCTTCTACCTGCATACCCGTCAAAATATCACATTTAAGCAGCACCTTTTCATTTTCACATACATCTGATGTACATTTTTCATTCACACTTTCTTTACATTTTCCGCCATCACAGCCATTTGTACACACTTCTTCAGTCCGAATCCCTGTCACTATATTACATTTAAGTAATGTATTCACATCTTTACATTCATCTGACTGACATTTTTCCAAATCGGACGGCAAACACTTTCCTCCGTCACAGCCATTTTTACAGGCCTCCTCAGTCTGAACTCCCGTCGATACATCACATTTCAATAAAGTCTGCGAATCCCTGCACACATCCCATTTGCAGGATTTCTTCACATCACTGGCACAACCTAAAGTCATACCCACCGCAACAATTCCACACAACAAAATCGAAATGCGTTTATTTCTCATTATATTTATCCCTTGTCTGCGTTCTTTCATTATTCTTTACAAGTTATACCACATCCCGCATAGCCATTTGAACAAACCTTACACGGCTTGTCCGCACTGCATGTGCCATGGGCTTTGTCAAAATAATAGGTATGCAATTCGGTATCACAAAAATACGCATTATGGTCGACATTTGAACATTTGGCGACACTGCATGTACCACTGATATCCGACGGTAATTCTCCGTTACACGTGATGCCACAGCCCGCATAGCCATTTGAACAAACTTTACACGGCTTGTCCGCACTGCATGCGCCATGAGACGCATCAAAATAATAGGTGTGCGTCTTTTCATCACAAAAATACGCATTCTTATCAACAGTCGAACACTTGGCTATACTGCACGTTCCACTGATATCCGACGGAAATTCATCTTTACACGTGATGCCACAGCCCGCATACCCGTTCCCGCAAACCTTGCACGGTTTGTCCTCACTGCATGTGCCATGAGCTATATCAAAATAATAGGTATGCGATTCGGTATCACAAAAATACGCATTCTTATCAACAGTTGAACACTTGGCTATACTGCACGTTCCACTGACATCAGACGGAAACAGACGACAGTCACCAAATCCTGATGCCGAAATACTGCACGTTGCCCCCTCTGCACAGGTTTTGTTCAAATAATACCAGCCATTTTTCCCGCAAACATACACATCCTGTCCCTGACATATCGCATGAACACTATTTGTGCATTCTCCCGGAACTCCGGCTTTCAAACAACTGGCCGATTTTCCCGTTGAATGAATGGTACATGTTTCACCCTCATCACATACTTCATGTTTCAAATACCAATTATTCCTGCCGCATTCATAGATAGCATTCCCCGCACAAATAACATTCGAATTGCCATATTTACAGCTTTCCGGAACTTCCGGCGGAATACATTGACCAAACCCATTGCTCACACGACACACCGTCCCCTCAGGACATCGCTCTTTCTTATAATATCGATTGCTCTGACCACAAACATATAAGTCCAAATTATCTTCACCAAGACACAACGCCGGTGACGCCCCCTCACCTTCATATACACAATCCGACAACGCTCCATTGGGAAGAACTGCCCCTTCACACCCGCCATATCCGTTCGACTCAAAACATGGATTCGTTTCACTGCACGTTTCTTTTAAATAATAATATCCATCTTTCGAACATACATATAAATCCAAACCCACACATTTGGCCGGATCTCCTTTCACACACGCCTTCGGTATCGATTCATCAATGCACTGCCCCCACCCTTTATTCACTCTGCATGGCTGACTATCCGGACAAACGACCTTCTTGTAATATTTATTGTCATTCCCGCATACATAAAGCTCGTTCTTGCTCTCTCCTGCACATATCGCCTCCGATTCGCCGTATTTACAGCTTTCCGGGACGCTCTCATAGATGCATTGGCCTTCTTCACACCGCTGATTTGCACTGCATGTTTCTTTCAAATAATATCGACCATTTTGTCCACATACATACACATGACCATTCTCACACATCGCTTTGTCTTGCTCCGGATTACAAGTCTCCGGAACCTTCGACTCATCATTTTTCACACAATCGATAAATCCTTTCGGATATTCCGATACATTGTACTTTCCATCAATACATCGGCTCGACAAATCACAGCTTCCATCAAACCGAAGCTGGCATTTTTCTCCACCACCGCAACCCCACGTCTTCACAATTTCATCGGCTGAACAATACGTCCCGGTACCATCTTCTGTACATTCCGGCTCGTACGTCTCTCGTGTGCACGCCTCCGGCATACCGCAATAAATATTCCCCTTGTACGACACACAATCGCCATTGGGACATGACTTCGCCTTGATATTATTTGAACCGTTCATGTAGTAGCCCGTTTTCTTATCCGCACTACACGCCGGAATACATCGATTCTTACTCTTGGCACTGCAGCTTTCCTGGCCACAGCTCACAAATCCATCCACAACTCTGCAATCCGCATTCGGACAATCAAACGATGCAGGCGATTTGGTATGATTCCAATAATACCCTTTCGTCCCATCCGCATTACATGCCGGAGCACATTCCCCTTTGGAATCCGCCGTACATCCTTCCTGACATATCATTTCAAGTGGATTCGACGGATTGACAGAACAATTCCCATCTGCACATCGGTGTTTCCGAATCACGCCATTCTCACACACCAACGCATGAATGCCTCCATTAATACATGTCTGCTGATAGCTGCTCTCTTCACACGCCTTGCCTATCCATTCCTCGTTGCAAAACCCATCTTCACATCCATACATGCACTTCGTTTCACTTACCCACGTTTCCTCTACACATTCCTGGGGTACATCATTCTGACATCTCCTCAACTTATTCTCACATTTCCCGTCCTCAACTTCCTCTCGTAATACACATTCTCCTTCACTGCATATTTGATTTTCACCACATTCACTCAACTTCTTCCATTCTTTAGATTGACATATTTCTACAACAGTTTCTCCATTGCACCCAACATCCCCTTCACCGCATCCCGTCTCACCTTTTTCGCCACTGTCACCGCCATCCCCTTTCTCATCGCCCCCATCGTCTTCGCCCCCATCGTCTTTCTCGTCTCCACTTTTACCCGGGTCGCTTTCTTCTGTACATTCCCCATCCAGACATCCGCGCTGACATGTTCCCGTCGTCTTCCATTCCCCATCCTGACACGCCTGTGTCTCTTTATCCCCTTCACAACGGCGCTTACCGTCTTCACATTCACTCTCACTCACATCTAAACATTTCCCATCACTGCACCCCGACTCGCAATCAATCGTCTCCCAGGAACCTGCGGTGCACAAACGAAGCTTCCCGGCTTCACTGCATTCGCGCTGACCAATATTGCACTCCTGCTCTGCCCCTTCTTTCGCACCTGACTTCTTGTCATTCCCTATATTAATAATGAGATAGCACTCTTCGTTATCCTCACATTTTGAACAACTTGAAGCACATTTCTTCGAATCACCGCACAAATAGGGCAAATCAACACCACATGCTCTCTCTTTTGTCTTATGCATACAGAAGTTTGCACCATTACCATTCGCGAGTGTCGTACACATAAAATCATGCGGACAACGATTTTGGGCAAACGCTCCCTCTGTTTTATAGGAACTGCAGCTTTGTTCGTCATCTTTTGAACAGCCCGTACATACATCCGGCAAACAAACACCGCCACTCGAAAGCTGAATGCTCTGAACGCCTTCACAATCAATCCCCAAATCGTGATATTCCAACGTACACTGCATTGCAAAAAGTGATGATATCACACAAATAATGGCTACTTTCCCGTTTCTCATTTCATCATCCTTTTTTAGCTGTTCAAAAGGCCGGACAACTCAAGCCCAGCCCCTTTCATTTTAGCGATTTTATTCCAAATCACCAAAAAAAAAGCCGGGCGTATGCTCTGCATAGCCCGGCTCCATCCATGGCGTATGCGCAAAACGCATAGCCATTTCCTCATAAATATATTTATAAATTATTACAATCCGTATGACGCCTTGTCTTCCTGCGGAACGAGAATTCTCGTCGTCATCGGCGGTACACTGAAACTCACCTGACCACCCGAAACCGTTGCTGTGTACGTCGGATCGAGCAAATCAACCAGCGTTGAACTGCTCCACGGAACCTGCATCCCGTTTCCGCTGCTCGTCTGACTCTCGTGCGTATTCACAACGATAAGTGCAGAACTGTTTTCATACGTCCGCGAAAACGCATAGATACCAGCTTCTGTCCCCGACGTCTCACCTGAATGCCATACCGCATCATTCACCGCACCTCGGCGAAGTGCCGGTACCGCTTTCCTCACGCGAAGCAGATTCTTGATATGGGTATATAACGGATTGCCCGTATCCCAGGCTTCATAGTTGTCATATACACCGGGATTTTTCACAAAATACGATGCCGTTCGATCCCACATATCCTCACGGTTGCCGGGATCGTTCCCGCCCATATATCCCTGTTCCGTACCGTAATAAATACACGGTATACCACGCTGTAAAATCAGGAATGACAACGCATTCTTTAATGAATCAACCCCCTTCGCATCGCTTCGATCGAACAGGTATCGACCCACGTCGTGATTGTCCAGGAAGTTCACGAGAAGATCGCGCGGTGCAACCCCCTTGCCCTGGCTGTCCGTCACACCGTTTATCCTCGGTTCATTGCTAAAGAGTGCATGACGGCCTCCCGTTGACCACGTGTAATCCCAGCCATACAACGGACTCGTCCCGTTCTCTGAATTGTCCATGCTCTTGCAGTACGGCGCACTATTGCCCGGCGGACACTTGATCGACTGATCAATCGCGTACTTCTGTGAGAACAAAAATACTGAATCCACAGAATTCGGATCCTCGACATAGCTCTTGAGCAAAATATCGCTTCCGTCAAACGCCTCTCCAAACATCAGGAAATTCTTTTTCCCTCGTTTCGCGGCATGTTCACGGATACCTGCAGCAAAGACTTCCCAGAACGAGTATTCCACATGTTTTAATGTATCAATGCGGAAACCATCGCAGTCCGTCACATCGATCCAGTACGAAAACACCTCGATCATCGCCTTGCGGACATCCTCGCGCTCGGTCGCCACGTCTTTCAGACCGCCCGGGAAATCGCCCAGCAACGTCTGATCATTCTGACAATACATACGCGCCGTCCCATCGAGATAACCGCCCGATGTGCCGTCATAATTCGTCAACTGATGCGTCACACCGCACGTCGGCGTCCCAGACCCGTAGTTCGTACACCCATTTTTGACCTTATCCCTATCCGTCGAAAATTCAGTACACGACTGCGCCGCATTCCCATAAAAATACGTTCGTCCGCGCTGATGGTACCAATTCGGATTCGAAAATCCCATCTTCTCCACCGGCGTCGTGATCTTGCCATCGCCATCCAAATCGAGATTCTTCGGCCCCGGCGCCATACGGTTGATATTCGGCATATCAAAAAATACCGCCGGTGCCTGTCCCGATATACCCATGCTCGTGTACGCATCTATTCCGTGGGCATCAAAATCCGGATCGTATTCCGTCACCCGGCTCAGTTCTCCTGCCTCCGTACGATTCGATCCTCGATCAATATCCCCGCGTCCGGCAAGCCAGTCCTCGACACTCCCGTTCATGTTGATGTCATAGAAAAACACCTGACCAACGTGATTCGTCACAATATCGAGAATCAGTTTCATCCCGCGTTTATGCAGTTCATCCGACAGACGCCGCAACGTCGCCAAATCTCCAAAGTGCGGATTATGCTTGATGAAATCCACCGTCCAGTAACCGTGATACGATGCAAATCCCGCATCTTCTTCGACGTTCTTGACCGGCGGCGAAATCCACAACGTCGTCACCCCCAAGTCCTGAAGATAATCGAGTTTGTCGATAATCCCCTGCCAGTCACCTCCGTGATAACGCGCCATCGACCGCGTATCGACGTTATAGTCATTGTTGATATCGCCGTTGTTAAATCGATCAACGATCAGCTGGTATATCACTTCATCGCGCCAGTCCTGTACATTCGTCGTCAAAACAATACCCGGCTGATTCGGTTCCGTCGGAAGTTCATCCGCTTCAACACACCCAATCTGCGATACTCCCATCGCACTCAACATCAACGACAAGACGATTGCCGAAAACCTTTTCTTCATCTTCTTTTCCTAACAGACAAATGCCCTCTGACTTCGAGGGCATTCGTTGAATATTCTAACTCGGCACTGATATTACAGCTTACCTTTGCCAAAAAGTCCACCTTTTCCACCGGTCAGACTCGGCTTCGGCATCGGCGCCGCCGGCGCTGCACCGCCGCCTTTCTTCTTCCCGCCTCCGCTCTTCTTCGCCACAGGCTTGGGTGGCGGCGCCTGAACAACCAGATTCCTCGCAATACTCATCATCCCGTTGTCTTCATTCACAAACGATATGCTTTGCGTCTCATAACTCTTTTCGTCACCCATCGCATACGGATCGATCACTTCCTGATTCAACGCAAAAACTAATCCCACAACGCCCGCTATGACAACTGCTGCCGCCGCCGCAATAATCTTCGGCATATTCGATTTCTTCGGCTGCGCCTCTTTCGCTAGCTGCTCCTGACGCAACGCTTCAAGTTCCGTTTCCTGGTTCTTCTTGAACTCAATCGCCTGCAGCTTCGCTTCCGTCTTGCGCTTGATCGCCTCTTCTTTCGCTCTCTGACGCTCTTCTTCTTCTCGCTTCTGACGAGCCTCTTCCTCAAGATTGATTATCCCGGCTTCGATATCCTTTTCACGCTGCAGCTGCGCCTGCATCTCCGCCTGATGAAGCTTCAAATCTTCCTGCGCCTGCTTCTCCGCAATAATTTCCCGTTCCGCCTGAAGTCGCGCATCTTCTTCCGCCATCTCTTTCTGGCGCTGCGCTTCCTCTTCCGCACGCTTCGCGTTCTCTTCGCGGACTACACGCTCTGTCTCCGCCGCTTCCGTCGTATCATCCAGAATACTGCCCAACAGATTCTTCGCACTCTCCGCGCCCGGACGCCCTTTCGCCCCTCGACGGATTCTCGCTACATCACTGCTCGATCTTGAAAGATTATTAAATGAGTCGTTCAAACTCGATGGCATCGCTCTATCCTCCTCATGATGCGTCAAAATTTCAGCACATCAATTTTAACATGTTTCTCCAATTCTTTACCACCCATTCTTGCCTTTTTCTACTCAAATACTTTACTGCTCAGCCAGGGTTAATTCATATATCTCTATTGAATAGGGCGTATTTCGCAATTTTTAGGCAGAGATTGATGAGAGCCGGGAGAGAGACCCCGGCGAGTTTCGGAGCAAAGCCCCAACTATGTAGTAACTCCCTATTCACTCGTCTCCAACGTCAGTTCCATTCGGCCTGACGAATCCACTCGACTCTTCACACTCTCTATCGACCACTTCTCATCCCTGAAATAATTCTCCTTCCAGTTTACCATCGCCTCTATCAACTTTCTCAAATTCGTCTGCACTCCCGCTGACTGGTACAACACATCCGTCGCTTCTTTCCCAATCACGGCCGCATTCCATACACTCTTCGATAACTCCAATGCCTCCGTCAGTTTCTCCGGCCCTAATTTACTCGTCACTAACTGCGAAAACATCATAAAAATATACTCTCGCGTCGCCGTCGTCTGCCCCCCAACGCCTAACGTACGACCGCCTCCCTTCCTCATCTGCGTTCCCGTCAACACATTCCTCGGACGCCCCCCATGGACGCCTCCGTTCTCTTCGATCTGATCCGCCGCCGCACCATACCGCTCTCGCGTACTTGCCGACCGCTGGCCATGTCGCGGCGCAGGAACCGCCTCCTCCTCCGACTCAAAATATCCCATCGTCGGCAATACACGCTCGCGCACATCCTGACCACTTCCATATTCCATCCCGCCCTTCGACGGCATCCCGGGCATCCCAGGCATCGAGCTGCGACTCCGGCCCGAAATACGCTCCTTCTCATATCCATTCGGCATCGGCTGCACCGGAACTGACGGCATCATCCCCCGACTCCGCACAGGAACTCGCTCCTCTTCATATCCATTCGGCATCGGCTGCACCGGAACTGACGGCATCATTCCCCGACTCCGACCCGGAACCCGCTCCTCATCATATCCATTCGGCATCGGCTGCATCACGGGCATTGATGGCATCGAACTGCGGCCTCGAACCGGAACATCCGGCTCATATCCATTCGATATCGCCTGCATTCCAGGCATCGATGGCATCACACTTCGGCTCCGGACCGGAACATCCGGATCATATCCATTCGGTATCGCCTGCGACGGAACCGGCGACATCATGCTGCGGCTTCGACCGGAAACAACATCTGACTCATACCCATTCGACATCGCCTGCATCCCAGCCAGCGACATCCCATTGCGGCTCCGAACCGGAATGCGTTCCCCTTCATATTCACTGCCTGCTGACGCCCCAGGCATCGAAGGCTTCACGCCTCGTCCTCGTACAGGAACGCGCTCCAAATCACTATTGTCCAGACTGCCGGGCATCACCCGCATCGGCTGACGAACCTGTACAGGCCCCGTCTGGCCACCCTGCCACACGCCTCCTGCATTCACTCCCCCGCCTCGACACACAGGATTCTCGACATTTACACTGCCATCACCCGTGTTCACGCTTACACACGTGCTCCCAACAGGCGCCCGACTCGGAACCGGCCTTATCCGCGTCACTTCATTGTCCGTCAATACAGACATATCCCCAGAACGCATCAGCTCCAGATTCGCCTGCGCCAGCTTGTTCCTTAGCTGCTCTATTTCCGCCTGCATCTCCTCCGCCGTCTTCCCCGGCTTCAGCCTCTTCATCAGTTCATCCACATCCCGGATAAACTCCTGCGCACTCGACGGACGCTGGCTCGGGTCTTTCGCCAATAACTTCTTGATCACATACTCGCTCACAAAATCCGGAACGGTCGCGGGAAGTGCCGGCGGCGCTGCCTGAACCTGCATCAATATCGTCGCCAGATACGTCGACTCCTCAAACGGCGGTCGCCCGCAAAGCATCTCGTACATCACGCAACCAAGCGAATACAAATCGCTCCGGCCGTCCACATCTTTTCCGCGAGCCTGCTCCGGACTCATATACTCCGGCGTCCCGGGCGCCGTGCCCGCCTTCGTCAGGCGACGCCCTCGTTCCGATCCCTCCTCCCGGGTCTCTTCTCCATTCAATACCTTCGCTATCCCGAAATCCAACACCTTCACGCCGTTATATGTCGTCAAATAGATGTTGTCCGGCTTCAAATCCCGATGAATTATCCCGTGCGCATGCGCATCCGCAAGGCTCTCCGCAACCTGCCTCACAATCGGCAAAACCTCCTGCGCACTCATCACCCCTCGTTTGATCCGCTCCCCAAGCTCCTCTCCCCTTAACAGCTCCATCGCGATAAACAAACGCGGCGGCTCCTCCGCCGTCTCGCCACGATCAAAAAATTGTATCGTATTCGGGTGCTGCAGCTTCGAGACTACCTCCACCTCGCGATGAAATCTCATCTTGACATCCTGATTACACGAAAATGCCGGAAGCAATACCTTCAACGCCACCTCGCGATCCATCGTCAGCTGCTTCGCGATATAAACATCCGCCATACCCCCTGACGCCAGAAACGACAAAATTTCAAACCGATCCGCGATGATCGTACCGTTCGGATATATGTATTTTTCCTGTTCAAACGTATCCATCACTTTCTCTCTGACAAAGAAACAATCCTGCTTCCGGTCTCTATCACCAAATGAGAACAATGGCAAAATGACAGACGTTTGATGATGGGGCTATTCGGCGCATCTCGATGCCCCGAATACACCCCAAAACCGCACAGGCTATCGGCCTTCGGCCAATACGCCTGCATTGATTCGACGCTATTCCTTCGGAATACGCATCGAATGCGCCGACACGGCGCAAAAAAAACCGGGCCAAAGGCCCGGGTAAATCTCCTGCATCCAATTATTGGATTGCAAACGGATACGTGATGGGAACATCGGCTCCGCCTGTCGCACGGAATTTCATTCCGTTGACAACTTTCAATACACACGATGCCGTCGGCGTATTCGCAAATTCCGGCGAAACGACACGAGCATTGCTCACTCGGCCATCCCCCTTGATGTTGAACGACACTTTCATCGTACCCTTCGTTGCCGACGTACGGCTGCAGGTTCTGACCTGAGCTCCAATACCACGAATGACACCCTGAACTTCGGCTTTGCTCAGGCTTGCACCGCCGCCAGCTGCCGCCGCCGGTTTTGCATCGGCCTTCTTCGTGTCGGCTTTCTTCGTGTCGGCTTTCTTCGTGTCGGCTGCGGCTTTCTTCGTCTCAGTCTTCGTCTCAGTCTTCGTGTCAGCTTTCTTCGTGTCAGCTTTCTTCGTGTCGGCTGCGGCTTTCTTCTCTTCCTCGGCCTTCTTCGCAGCTTCTTCTTCTTCGGCCTTCTTCGCGGCTTCTTCTTCTTCCGCTTTCTTCTTCGCGGCTTCTTCTTCGGCCTGCTTCTCTTCCTCGGCCTTCTTCGCAGCTTCTTCTTCTTCCGCTTTCTTCTTCGCGGCTTCTTCTTCGGCCTGCTTATTCTTATCCACGATCTGCGTGTTGTCCGCTACCGCTGCCGGCGCAACACCTAAATCATTCGCTGCAGCCTGCGCTTTGTCCGTATCAACGTTCGCTGCCTGCTGTGCAGCCGGCGCTGACGTATCCCTCGTCAAAACAACCGCCAATACCACACCCATAACGACAACAAGAACACCAATGCCAACCAGAATGGCGACCAGCATCGTGTTGTCTTTCTTGTTCCCCAACGGAAGAACGGTCGCCATCGGAACGGCACTCCCGCCAAAGCTGTCAACCACTTCGTTGCGACGGCGCGGCGCCGGCGATGCAGAGGCAAGTGCCTTCACATCCACAAATCCCGCATCTCCTCCCGCCGTCGTCGGTACCGACGGACTCGCACTCGCCGCACTCACGGCCTGAAGACTGCTCAGCGAAAACAAAACCGAATTCTCACTGCGCGCTCCACCTACCATATTGTTCGCCGCCGACGCAGGCTGCGACATTCCCATGTTGAACATGGGCTCGTCATCTTTCGCTTCCTGACCATCCATGCCAACAATCCCGGACGACGCATTGTCAAACGGACTAAATCCATTCCCGCTCATGTCCAGTGCTGACGTCTCATCCCCGCCTCGTCCAAACGAACCCGGCCCAGGATACGACGCAAATCCTCGTCCTCCCGTGCCCGCAACTCGCGTCGCTTCATCCAGGCCCGCTGGCGTCCCCTGAACCGGCGATACCAGATAGTCAAACTCCGGTACAGCTCCTAACGCCATCCAGTCTGATAAACCATCACACCATACATACGAATCCAGCGTCAGCTGGCCATTCTGAAATGCAAATTCCAGATCTCGCGTCGAAAGCGGTCCTACCGACTCTTCATTCACCGCATAATACCACCGCGGTTCCAATGAGGCCGGATCCACCATCGAGGCATCCGCAAAATTCGTCGTCTGACAGTGTGGACATACTACATTGCAGCCTCCATCGGACAGTTGCATATCCGAAAGCCAATGTTTTGCTCCACAGCCACTGCATATGATCTTCATATATCCACTCCCTTTTCCGACGCGACGCTTCTCGCTACGGCCGCATTGATGACTCTTGTGTATTGTCTTCTATTCGGCGAATAAAACTTCGCTCCAGTTTCAATACACTTTCAAATTCTGCCTCCGTTCGCGCTCGTTCAAACATCCCCTGAGGATCACGAAACGCTCCGTCTATCAGCATGTCGTCAAAATTGTACAGCTTCTCTTCTACTGAACCCGCGCTCTCTTCCCCATAAACAGAAATACTCACGCTCGTACTTAATATTAATGCTGTCACAAAAAACATGCGAATTTTCACGGTTCTTTGCGCTCCTTTCAAACTTACGACAGAGGTTTATCCCCTATTCAGAATTCGCCGTTATAACAGGCTACTCAAAACTGGTCAAATACTTGAACCCATTTTAACAAGAACTACCGTGATATTGTCATGCCCTCCTCTCAATTTCGCCTTTTCTACCAGCTCCTCACTCGCTCCTTCATAGTCTTCCCCATGTTTCAAAATAATCCCCTCTATCTCCTCATCCCTCAATTCATCAAATAACCCGTCACTGCTCAATAAATACACATCCCCTGCTTCCTTCTCTCGCGTATACACATCCGGTACTATCTGCGGCTGCGTCCCCAACGCCTGCGTTATCACATTCTTGTACGGAAACGCATCCACTTCCGCCTGCGTCTTGATAACACCCGCCTTGATATATTCCGTCAATAACGACTGATCCACTGACACGCGTATCAACTTCTTGTCGTGCAGAACATACGCCCTCGAATCCCCAACATTGATGATATCCACATACCCTTTCCTCATCACCAGCAATACCATCGTCGTTCCCATCCCGTGCCTTGCCGGATTCAACGACGCATCCTCTAAAATCCGCCGATTCGCCTCGAAAAATGACGCCCCCATAAATATCAAACCCGCCTGCGGCCACACCCTTTTCACCTTTTCCCAGACCGGAAACTTCACATAATCCTCTACCGTTTCTACTGCTATCGCACTCGCAACCTCCCCCGCCGCATGTCCTCCCATACCGTCCGCTACAACATATACTTCATGCTCTCCAAATACCTTTACACTGTCTTCGTTGTGATCCCTCACAACCCCTCGATCCGTGCGCCAGGACGATACCGTTTCTCCATAACAAAATCCCGGCATCAATACACTCAAGCCTAATATCATTCCAATTAGCTTTCGCATCTCACACTCCTTCCTCGTTACAGCTCAGCCTGAGGAAATTCACAAATCTACTCAACCTTACACTCAACCCTGCAAAGGCTCAGAGGCTCCCAGGACTGTTCATATCTGCCCAGTTGCACCCAACTTTCAACTCCACTTTCAACGGAACTCCGATTTCCACCGCACCTTCCATCGATTCACGCAAAATCTCGCTCACTGCCTCGACCTCAGCCTCCGGACACTCAACCAACAGTTCATCGTGCACCTGAATCAACAGCCGCGCTTGACACCCCTTTTGCCTTATCGCTTCGTCAAATCTTATCATCGCGCGCTTCACTATATCCGAGGCAGACCCCTGTATCGGCGCATTCAACGCCACACGCTCTCCAAACGCCTTGATCATCCCGCGCTCACTGTACAACTCCGGCATCGAACGCCGATGCCCAAGCACCGTTCGCGTCTCTCCGCTTTCACGCGCTTTCTCAACCTGACCCGTAAAAAATTCTGACAACGTCGGAAACTGCGAATGAAATTTCTCCAGAAACTTCTTCGCATCCGCCTTCGAATACCCCGTCTCCCGCGACAGTTTCTGAACACCCATCCCATACAACAGGCCAAAATTGATCGTCTTCGCCAGCTGACGCTCCTGCTTCGTCACATCCTCTATCGGCTTATCAAACAACGATGCCGCTGTTCTCGCATGAACATCCTCCCCACGATGATACGCCTCACAAAGACTCGGTTCCTTCGAAAATGCCGCCATCAAACGAAGCTCGATCTGGCTGTAGTCCGCACTGATAAATACATGCCCCGGCTCCGGTACAAACGTTCGCTTGATCCGGCGTCCTAATTCCGTTCGTCCTGGAATATTCTGTAAATTCGGATCCGAACTCGATAAACGCGTCGTCGCCGTTACACACGCATTAAACTGACCATGTATCCGATGCGTCTGACTGTCCGCCAACGTCGCAAGTGACTCCGAATACGTCGACCGGAGTTTGCTGATCGTCCGGTATTCCAATATCAACCCCGCAATCGGATGATCTATCGACTCCAACGTGTCCTGATCCGTCGACAAGCCATGACTCCGATTCTTTTTCGTCGCCGGTTCCAGCTTCAATACTTCAAACAAAAATCGCGCTAAATCCTTCGGACTGTTGACGTTGAAATCTTCTTCACTAAATCCGTGTACTTCCTCGTTCAGGCGCTCCAGCTCGCTGTCAAAACCCTCACTCATCTCGTGAAGAGCCTCTGTATCGATCTTCACGCCGTCGTATTCCATCTTCGCCAAAATCGGACTTAATCGATGATCGAGTTCGCTATACACCTGGGATAGCCCATAATACGACAACTCCTGCGGCAGCTTCTCCGAAAGCTGAAGAATGATCTGTGCCCACAATCCTGCACACGCCGACGCAGTCTGCACACTTACCGTCTGCGCTTTGACTGCCTTTTTCCCCACGCCAAGCCAGTTCTCCGGCGTCATCTCCATCGGCTCTCCGAGATATTCCACAGAACAAACCGATAGCGAAAATTCCGTCCGTTCCGGATGAACGAGATACGCCGCCATCTCCACATCGAAATATGAAGACACATCGATCGATTTCCCATAAACCAGTCCGTACTGAACGATCGGCTTCATCCCATACACGGCTTTCGGCTGCCGGACATCCTCGAGACATGCCCTCACCAGGCTCTCCATATCCTCTGCCTGCGCCGAATTATTAAACAATGAACGCTCGTGATAGAGATGAACATAAACCGCTTCCGAGGCATCGGCAAACGAACACCCAAGCATTTGCCTGTGCGATCGAGATTCCTCCAGCCACAACGGAACAACCGCCACCATCTGCCCGGATACACGTTCTAAAAACGCCCCTAATTCCTGCGCCGTCTCACATATCCTCACTCGCGTTATCGGACGAATCAATTCAACACTTCCATGCGGCGATGCACCGGCAGCAGACGGCATCCCGACTTTGACACGCTCCGAACTTCCCCCCTTTTCTTCATGAACCTCTGTCGGAAAAAGACTTCTCTGAACCGGAACCCCAGGCTTTTCATCCTGACCTTTTGCCTCCGCTCCGGGCACTTTTATCCTCCGTACCGACGCATCCGGACGAGCCTCCGGTCCCAGTATCTCCATCAGCAATTTATGAAGTTCGAGTGCCGAAAATATCTCCGTCACTTTCGATGCATCCGGCTTCATCCCCTCATAAACCAGCTCTATCGGCAAATCATTCACGAGACTCGTCAGCTTCTTGGACAGTTCCGCCGACGTCGAAAATGCTTCGAGATTCGCATGCTGCGCCGGTTTCTTGATCTTATCCAGGTTCTGCATCAAATTCTCTAGCGATCCAAATTCCGCGATGAGTTTCCCCGCTGTTTTCTCCCCAATCCCCTTGCACCCGGGAATATTGTCAATCGTATCTCCGGATAACGCCAGAACGTCTGCAACTTTATCCGGCATCACATTGAACCGTGCAACGACATCATCCACCGTCACGGCACGATACTTTTGATCACCGGCTTTCGCCATCGCATCCAGCATCACAACCGTGTCCACACCGTCCGTTCGCTCGATAAGCTGCATCAAATCCTTGTCACTGCTTGCAATGACGACATGCCATCCAGCCGCTCGTGCCTGACGTGTCAGCGTCGCTATCACATCGTCCGCTTCATACGACTCCACATCATACGCATGAATCCCCATTGCATCCGTGATCTGACGAAACCACGGAAACTGCAGCTGCAGCAGTTCCGGCGGCTCCGTCCGCTGCCCCTTGTACTCCGGATACAACACATGACGGAACTTCGGCCCCTTCCGGTCATGCGCCAGCGCAATGGCATCCGGCGACACGCGTCGTATCACCGATAAAATCATCGATGTGTAGAAATGAAGCGCATTCGTCGGAAATCCCGCACTGTTGCTCATCGGGGGAGACGCAAAAAATGCGCGGAACATATAATTGGATGCGTCAAATATCAGAAGCTTTTTCATGCAGATTTCCGTCTCATCGTCACAACACACAAACCAACCAGAAGCAGACTAAGTATCATCGCCAAAATCGGCTGTTTCTGCTCCACGCCCATGACATCACATCCACATCCGGACTTGGCTTTCGGCGCATTTTTCGCCGCATCCTCCGCCTTTATCTGTTCAAGCGTCTCGACAAGACGCGGCGCCCAGCCGTACTTTGACCTAACAACACTCGAATCCGAAAAATCCTCCGACACGCCTTTGGCCTGCACATAATACCCCAGCGCCGCCTCGCGATCCTTCTTATCGCTATATTGATACAGTGCGGCAGCCAGAGCCGCCAACGCATTCCCCTTGTCCTTGATTGACGAATCGGATACCGCTGCCGTCAGCGTCGCCTCCGCCTCTTCGAGCTGATTGTTCAGAACCTGCGCCAGCCCCACATACACATCAACCCCCGTCTCCTTCTTCAATAACGGTCTCTCGCGCGCAGACTGCAACTGCAAGAGCGCTTCACGCTCTTTCGAACAACACACCGAGGGCGTCTCTGTCGCACAGCTCTTGCTCTCCTCTTTCGAACATGAATTCGCTACCAGCACTCTCCCCAGCGCAAATTCCACTCGATACCGCTGAAGATTGCCCTCATCCACAACTTCCACCAGCTCTCTGAGCAGCTTCTCCGCCTCTTCAAACCGCCCCAGTGAATACAAACACTCGCTTTTCGTTACCAAAAGCGCATTATCCTTGAACTTCTCATACCCACCGTCTGCAATTTCTATCCCTTTTTCATACAGTCCGGCCCGATAGGCTGCTACCGACGCATTCAGATATAAAATCGCTTTGTCCGGATTCGCTGCAATGGCCCTTTGCGTCAGTTCCAACGCTTTTTCATTTGCCCCATGTCTAAAATCTATCGACGTCGCAGCCGTCAGACTCATCATGTCCGTGGAGTCCAGTTCAAACGCACGGACATAGTGCTCACGCGCTTCATCAAGACGACTGCGCTCTTCAAGAAGACGCGCCGTCAACGACTCCAGCAGGGCTTTGTTCGGATTCCTCTTGAGCGCCTCAAGACATGTCTCCAACGCTCCATCACGCTTTAGTTCCGACTGCACAAAACAAAGATTCGTATCTATCTGATTGTCCTCCGGACGAAGCTTCTTGATCCGAAGCATGAGGCTCTCAGCCTCCTCATACTGCCCAACCTGGCCAAGCGAAACCGACAGAATATTCATATAATCCGTGTTTTCCGGCTCCGTTTTGAGTAATGCACGCGACATATCGATGCTTTTAGTCCACTCTGACGCTTGAAATGCAGCTGCCAGAGCTTCTCGCGTCACCGCTTCCCCCGATTCTGCTGCCTCCTGGGCACTCGCAAGATTCGGAAAAAGCATCAAGGATGCTGACAATATGACGTTTTTTATCAAAGATGATGAATGCATGGTCTTTTCCGGATGATGGCTCGTTTCTGAAACAGAATAAAAACACTTTGTATGTATAAAAAAAGCGCCAAAAGGCGCTTTTTTTATTAGAAAATTCCGGGAATATCCCTCCGAATCAGTACATCAGACGAAGGCCCACAAACCACTCAATATCAAGCGATTCCGTTCGTTTGATGCGCTGGCCTACGCGATCGAGTGCTCCACTGAACGTCGGGTTTCTTTCCTCGACAAGAGTATCGGTCACAAGTCTGTCTTTTTCCTGTGTAATACTGCCCGTATTATCATCAAATTTAACACGGTCTTTACCAATCTTCGTAAAGGTCACGAAATGGTTCTGGGTATAATCCACGGCAACACCCGCAAGTATCTGTACATACTGAATGGGCTGAATCGTAAGGTTAATCGCTCCACCGACCGTCGCAAATCCTTCGTAATCAAACAGGCCGTCTTCATGAAGATCACCGTTGTACAGTGACGCAGTCTTCGTTGCTTCTGCAATCTCATTGATGTGGCTCGCCCCGGCATTCGACCATTTTTCCTGAACCCAGGCGCATTCCGGATGCGCCGCCAGTTCCGATCCACTCATACTGCGGCACGAACTCGTGCCCAACGCATCGGAAAGCTCGCTGTAGGCACGGCCTTCCGCTGTGTATTTGAAGAACCCGCGAAGATCGATCTTCACACTTCGCTGGAATTTCACATCAATGCTCTCATACGGGATAAATTCGATACCAAGATCAATGCGGCCCCACATCCCGGGATCCACTCGCTTCTGGTTCGCATTGTATTCCGGATACGCATCATCCATCCCGACTGGAAGTCCATACTGCAACCTGATGTACGGATCAACAACCGGGAAACGATGAGATGCCGCTACCGTAAACAGGAATTCATGCGCACTTTTGCCAACATAATCATTGTCTATTCCCATGCCTTTGCCCGTCGGCGCAATGTAATCAAACGCAAGCGTAATGGTCGAACGACCCGTATTGCGCTCCCACGGTCTCTCCGGAATAAAATGACGCTCCGTATTGTACGGACTCCATGCAATTCCAAAGCTCATGTCTCCAAAACCGCTTCGCTTATGCCCTTTGAGCGTCTCACCGCTTTGAAGCTCAAAAAATCGATAGCCCCGTCCCTGCGACGCATCAATTATCCCCGGCGAAAGATACGACTTCTCCGGCGATATCTGATACTCAGGATTGTCGCTCGACGTATCAAATTTATACGTCTGCTGATCTGATATAATAATCGGCATGTGCATTCTGAACGAAAGATCGTGGAACATACCAATCTCCAGATCAATATCAAACTCATTGATCTTCCGATCGTATTCCAGTTCATTCAGCAGACGGATGTTTCCACCATAATTCAACTCACGTTTCAGTTTCGCCTGCTCAATCCGCTGAACAAATTTCGGCGTCAGAGAAATATCAAACGGATCACTCACTTTTTCCGTTCCAAGATAAACCTCATCGGCAGCATCCAATACATCCGTAACATCGGCAGCAATCGCTTCGCCTGCTGCCAGTGCTCCGCACATCCCTATCATCGCCGCCAACGTCTTTGCCTTATTTAAAACCATGCCAATCTCCTTAACCTTCCTGATAGTCCGGGGTCTATTTGGGAAAGAGGTGTCTCTCTTGCTTTTTCGATTGAGTGACTTGCACTCAATTTTTCATCCTTATCACATTTCACGGCTTTATGCCAATATTCATACCACTTTGTCGTTTTCACCGTTACTACTCACCCACGGTAATTCACATATCTACTGAATATGGCAGAGTATTTCGCAATTTTTAGGCAGAAATTGACGAGAGCGGGGGGGGGCCGAGAAGGCAGGCGTCCGGTGGACGGCTGGCATAGCAGAGCCCAGTGAGCAAATGAAATGAACGAGTTGGAGAGCCGACAGGCTCGGGAAACAAAGTGCATTTCATATTGCGAACTGAGGAGGGGCCCCGGCGAGGAACAAGGGATAGGCAGCCCAAAAGGCTTATACTATCTAAAAATATTGAGGATTACAAAGGACTCAGTCCTTTGGTGGGGTCTGGGGCAAAGCCCCAGCGGGGTTCGGGGCAGAGCCCCGGGTGAACAGTAACTTTTCACCCCCTCCTCCATCCTTGACACACACTCTCCACATTATTCCGGTCGCGGCGTATCGCTCCCAGAGCGATAGACGCAGACCCGGCGTCGTATCGCACTCCCGGGCGATAGACGCCTCCCAAAAAATCTTTTTTTATCACCCCCACCGTCACAATTATAAAAGCGAATCATAAAGAATGTGATATAGTCAGACTTTTGAGCCTCTGGCTTTTCAAGGGGATGTTTCGTCTTTTTTTGCGAGTGTTCTATGTTTCTGACGTGCAGCCGGTGTCAAAGTACATATTTTGTGGACGACCAGATTTATGCCCAAAGCGGCGGCGGAGTTTGCGAACAGTGCCAAATTCCACTCGTGCCCGCTCAAAATCAGTCGCCTCAGGCATGGGGACAACAGCCTGACGCCCAGTGGGGACAGCAGCCAAACGATGCCCAGTGGGGACAGCAGCCAAACGACGCCCAGTGGGGACAGCAGCCTGCGCCAACGCAGTGGAATCAGTCCGCCATGAACGCCCAACAGTGGAACCAGCCCGCTCAAAACCAGCAGTGGGGACAAGCTCCAAACGACGTCCAGTGGGGACAGCAGCCCGGCGGTTGGGGAACCAACCAGGACTGGAGCCAGCTCGCCGATAAACCAAAGGAAACTGAAGCCCTCCTCCAGCCTCTCGAAATGGACGAACCCGTCATTCATCACGAAAAAAGCGGTGAAAAAACAATCGCCATCGGACAGGCCTGGGATGACGAAAGTGCCGGCATCATCGAACAATCCGTCGTACCAGGCGTCCCGAAACGACCCGGTTCAAGACCTCCCCAAATCCCTCGAAACACTCAGTCTCAAGCCGACGACGACTGGAACGCATGGGGCGGCGCTCCTCAAAAACAGCCCCCCGCCTCTCCCGCTCCAAAACGCCCGGGAGCCCCTCAAAATCCCGTCGTCATCGGCCATCCAATGGCTCCAGAAAATAACGAAAGCATCACTCGCGAAATCGACATCAAACAAATCCATCTCCTCTATCACGAGAAAGTCAATCCCGTTACCGAGTTCTTTAAATCCATCCCCGTCCGATATCTCATTATCCTCGGTTCGGTCCTCCTCGTCACAATCATCGCAGCCCCCATCGCCGCTCATATCATCAATAAACCCGAAAAAACCGAAACACAGTTCACAGAAGATGGTGACATCATCACAGAGGACACTCCGGAAAAAGTCCGTACTTTCGACGACATCGTCGCCGCTTCCAAAGCCCTCTCCTCTAACTTCATGCCTCTGGACGGCGATAACGTCCATGACGGTTCCATCGTCGCCGTCACAAAAGCCGACGGCGTCTTCTACGACGAAAAGAAAATCGCATCCTTCGCCGAAATCAACGCCGGCGCAGCTTTCATCGAAAAACTGCAAAAAGCCGCTCTTAACGACGAAAAAAATCAGGGAAAACCCATCTATTTCCTCTTCGATGAAACCATCCCGATGTCCGCCGTTTATCGTACCATGTACTCTTTCGGCACCTCTTCAAGACCCGTCAAAATCGCAGGCGTCACCCATAACGGCATCACAACGATCAACGTCATGCCTTGCGCCTGGCCGGATCACGGAATGGTCACTTTCCCGGAATGCAATCTCGTCACTATCGACCTCAAAATTAATCGCATCGAAATGACCATGCGCAGAATCATCGGCGAAGAACCCCTAATCCTCACTCCGGATGGCGAACCCGTTCTCGAACTCCGCGACGACATCATCTCTAATAAAGTCCGCCTTCAGAACATCTCGCCGGCACTCTCCAAACTCCGTTCCAGCA
Organism: Myxococcota bacterium; assembly: GCA_045599245.1. Taxonomy (GTDB): domain Bacteria; phylum Myxococcota_A; class Bradymonadia; order UBA4248; family UBA4248; genus UBA4248. The sequence goes on along the minus strand of JAZRVP010000220.1, from coordinate 24,273 downwards.
CAAACTCCAGCGTCCGCCTCTCTCCCGACGGCGATATCACTTTCGGCATCTTCATGCTGACTCTCGACGCCCTTCGCGGTTCCCTCAACAACCCCAGTGTCAAGGACATGCACCTCCAGCCCGTTCCTCTGCTCTGATTGATTATATTTGGTTTGCGCGGCTATCCACGCCGGATACGCCGCGCGCGGCGCCGCTATGGCTCACGCCATACGCATCGCCTCTTTTTTTTTTGCGCTTCGCGCACTTTCCTTCAAAGTTAAACACCATGAAAACATATTTCCTCGGCTTCGATATCGGCGGCACAAACGCTCGCTGCGCCATGATTGAAAATAACAACGGACAATTCAAAATCCTCGCTTCTCAAAAACACTCCATTCGCGGTTCTCAAACGCCGCGCGACGTCGCACAGGTCATTCGACACGTCGTCTCAACCGTTCCCGCTGAATTCGGCGTCGATCCCGCTTCTCTTTCCGGCATCGGCGTCGCCATCGCAGGTCAGATCGCCATCGACGAACACACCATCCTCAACGCCCCTAACCTCAACTGGCACAACGTCGACTTCCACGCCGCCATTCGCGAGGCCATCGGCAACACAGCCCCCAGTGTAGAAATCAAAATCGCCAACGATCTCAACGCCATCGCATGGGGTGAATACAATTTTGGCGCAGCACGTGCCATTCCGGGTCTCCTCGCGATTTACGTCGGTACCGGCATCGGCGCCGGACTCATCATCGACGGAAAACTCATGCTCGGAGCCGACAACGTCAGCGGCGAAATCGGTCACTGCAAATTCCCTTATTTCAAAGACTATCCCTGTGGCTGCGGACAAAATGGATGCATCGAGGCTTTCGCCGGCGGAAAAGCCATCGAATACCGCATCCTTCACGATATCCAGAACGGCGTTATCACCCGTCAGGAACTCGGACTCGATGAAAATGAACACCCAACTGCACGATGCATTGAACGGTCTTTCTCTAACAATCTCCCATACGCACGCCATTTCTGGGAAGAAACTGGACTCGCACTCGGCATCCTGGCCGCCAACGCAATCGCCATTCTCAATCCAAACGGCCTGCTCCTCGGCGGCGGCGTCCTCGAAGGCTGCCCTCAGCTCCTCGCCATCGTCATCGATCACATCATGGACCTCGCGCCTCACGCCGCAACCGCTCACCTGCAGTTCATTAAACCCACTCTTCACGATGACGCCGGCACGCTCGGTGCCGCCCTCCTTTGCCTCTGATTTCCATGTCCGACGAAATTTCAAACGAATTCGCTTCCCCTTCAGAAAACGCTCCGAAACCCGGCTCAAACAGACAGAACCACGATCGTCGTCCGCCGTCCTCTTCCCAGCCTCCTCACAGGCCTCAAAGAGGCAACTCTCCGGAACTCACCCCCGCCACTCTAAAGCAGGATCCACGGCTCGCACCTCGGTTTAATCGCAGAAATCAGCCGGAACGCGAGCCTCCGAAACATCCCGACGGCCGACTCATTCGACAGCCTTTCAACGGCGAGGCTCACCTGTACGAAGTCATCCAGGCTAGACTCACTCGAACGCAAAGACTCATCGAAGTGAATACAAACGGCCTTCATCTCAACGCCGGTGAGTCCGTCCTCGTGCGAGTTCACAGAAATATTCTCCTCGCCGTAACCGTCGGCGTCAGATACAGACGCGTCGCTGAAATCAATTCCATGCCTTTCGTCATTCGCATCGCTTCCCAGGAAGACCGCGATATCGATCGCGAAAATGCGGTCATCGAAAAACATGCTCAAGAACTCGCTTCTGCCTACGCCATCGAACAAAACCTTCAAATGAAGGTGCTCTCGGCTGACCTGAGCCACGACCATAAAAACATCACAATCAACTTTGCCTCCGATGTCCGCGTCGATTTCAGAGACATGGTCGCCTACCTCGCAGGACAGCTCAAGCTGCGCGTCGAGATGTATCAACTCGGCCTGAGAAACGGAACCGGAATCATCTGCGGACTCGGCGCCTGCGGACAGCTCCTGTGCTGCGGCCGTTTCCTCGGCCAGTTCGACCCCATCGCCGTCAAACAGCTTCGCGCTCAGGGACTTGCCACAAATCCAAAACGTATCAGCGGCGTCTGCGGCCGTCTCTACTGCTGCATGAGCTACGAATACTGCGACTACATGCGCGAACGTCGAAATCTCCCAAAAAAGGGACGAAAAATCTTCTCGCGATGGGGCATCGGTCGCGTCTCCGAAATCGACATGCTCCGTGAAGAAGTCGTCGTCGCTTACGAAAATGGCGAAATAGGACGCCTCACACCTCACGACTTCATCCCTGCAACCGACGAAATTCAGGCAAAAGTTGACGCCGGCGAAATCGAATTCCCTCTCGAACCTGCAAAATTCTTTCTCAATCGAGACCCGAGTGCCGCCGTCGAACAGGAACTCCAGACAAAGACTCAAAAGGCTTCATCCCTCAGACAGTCGTCTCCAAAACACGTCGTCCGAATCAAACGCCGCATAACAGCCGATACACCGGAGGTCTCAGTCACACAGTCCGAGACACATGCAACGCCTGCAGCCTCCGCACCTCAGCCGGCGGCTCCTGGCCGAAACGCCGATGCCCCGGCACAGACTCGAAGACCGGATAATCCCGTCCCGACAAAAGACAGGCCAATGCACCAGAGACATCGGCCCCCAATCTCCAAACATCGGCCGACATCACAGGAACCCGTCCGACATCGACCGCCATCGACTGCAGATGCCCCAAGACAAGCCGCCTATACTGCCCCGACACAGCCTCCGGCTTCATCGAGAACTGCATCGGCACCGGTTCAATCGAGTGCGCCGGAAAATCCCCCTCAAAACATCCAGAGACGCCCCGATCCGGCACCCATCCCACCTCGTCACGATGGCAATCACGTCACGCGAGTCCCACGAAAAGTCAAAGCCCATCAGGCAAATCTCGAAGATGCCATGAACAGCTCCGCCGACAATCGACACGACCCTCTAAAACCAAGCCGGCGGCGCTATTCTCCCCTCAGCCCTACACCACTCGGTGAATAGGAGTCCCAAATGCCGGTTATCATCGCAGGAAAACGCAGAGGCGCAAAACTCATCGTTCCCGAAGGCGACGGCGTTCGCCCCACACTCGTGCGCGTACGCGAAGCCCTGTTCTCCATGCTTTTTAGCGAATTCGGTTCCTTCGAACACCTCTGCGTTCTCGATCCATTTGCCGGCGCCGGAATGCTCGGCCTCGAAGCTTGGAGCCGGGGCGCAAAACACGTCGATTTCATCGAACTTTCAAAAAAACACTTCGCCATCCTTAATAAAAACATCCTTACACTCAAAGCATCCAGCGAGGTTCAGACCATCCTCGGACAGTCGCCTCGCGACTTCTGCAAACTCTCCCCGCGACAGTACGATCTCGTCCTGTGCGATCCCCCATACCACGAAGGCCTCATGCCCGCGACACTCGATGCACTCATTCAAAACAACCTGCTCCGTCCCGGCGCCCTCGTTTCCATCGAATCCGATACAGCTTCCCCCATCGATATTCCCGAACAATGGTCTATCATTAAAGACCGAACATACGGCAAATGCAGAATCCAGCTCATCACGCTTCAGAACAAAACGCAATCCGCCCCGGAAACCTCCGCATAATGCATCATTTAATAGCAGTCGCGATCGGCCTTTTTTGTGCTCTCTGCTCCATAAATGCCCAGGCCCTTGAAGGCGACTGGGAACTCGGCGGCGCTCCCGGCGCGATCCTCATGCCCGATCGCAACATATACGGCGGCGGCGCTGAACTATTCGCACGCTATTTTGCCATCGACGGCCTCAGCATCAATCTCGGCGCCGGCTTCTACGGCGCCAAACAAATCGATGCAAAATACTCACTCGGGCTCTATACCCTGCGAACCGGCATCTTCTACTCCCTCGATGTCCTGCAATGGGTGCCCGGCGTCGGACTTAACCTCTCGGCACTCTTTTCCGAAGACAAAACCTACAAATACCAAAAAGATGGTCACGGAATGGCCCTCGATTTCGACTTCTTCATTCAATACAGAGGCATCCGTCATCTCGGAATCGGCCTTTTCTTCAGCTATCACCTCGTCTTCGTCGATACCGATTACATGACAGTCGGCCTTTCCCTGACCTGGAACTCCGGCATGTTCTAATCTTTGAAGGGGCCGGCTATCGGCTTTGCCGATACGCTCGGCCTCATGCTGCTATCGGCTTTGCCGATACGCCGCATGACCCCCTCTGGCACGAGTCCCCGACAGAATAGTAACCTCTTTTTGGTTACTACTCACCCTGCGTTAATTCACAAATCTTCTGAAATATGAGCAGAGCATTTCGCAACTATAAGGCAGAAATTGCAGAGAGCCGGGTAGGGCCCCGGCGGAGTAATAATGGTTAGGCAGCCCCAAATGCTTATTCCCCCTAAAAATATTGAGGATTCCAAAGGACTCAGTCCTTTGGTGGAGTCTGGGGCAAAGCCCCAGCGGGGTTCGGGGCAGAACCCCGGTGAGTAGTAACCCTGCCTGAGCTGTAACACTTTTTGCCATCCGCTTAATTCTTTTCTTGACTCTTTTAACATTCTTATGTAAATGCGCCTCCTCGGACAGCGCGTTTGTCCATGTTCCGTGATCGTCTAATGGCAGGACATTGGCTTTTGGTGCCAAGTATCTAGGTTCGAATCCTGGTCGCGGAATCAATGAAGGCAGCTTCTTTTGAAGCTGCCTTTTTTTGTTTCTAGCTTTTATTCATCGCCTCCTGCCAGACGCGAAGTGCCTCCGGAAACGGCTCCAATGCCCGATCCAGTATCCCGTGAAGCCCCGCAATCGCAAGACCGTAATTCGTTATCGCAACCCCCTGCTCCCTTGCCTGACGAATTCGTTCGAGCATCTGACGACGCGTCCACATGCATGCCCCGCAATGAATAATGAGACGCCACCGGCTTAAATCCTCCGGAAATTCCTGACCACTCACAAAATCGACTTCAACCCCGCCTTCGGCATGTTTCTGAAGCCAGCCGGGAATCTTCACGCGGCCAATGTCATCCTGGATCGGATGATGCGTACATGCTTCGGCAATCAGAACGCGATCCCTCGCCTTCAGCCGCGATATCATCGCCGCTCCCTCAGCCATACTCGCCAAATCGCCTTTGTATCGCGCAAACAACACCGAAAATCCCGTCAGCATGATATCGCGAGGCACCTGCCGGCTCACCTCTCCAAACGCCTGTGAATCTGTCACAACCAGAGACGGCGGACACCGAAGCATCTCGAGCATCGCGCCGACTCGGTCTTCGCGACATATCGAACACGAAACGCGATGATCGAGCAAATCTCTTATCGTCTGAACCTGCGGCAAAATTAAACGCCCTTTCGGTGCCTCGCGATCGATCGGAATGACGAGTACCACATGTCCATCCTCAGGCACCAAATCCCCAACCAGATCTGTTGTTTCGAGAAAATCAGACGGCGCAACTCGAATCATGGCCTGAAGAAGCCCGTCCATCCCTGTTCCGTTCACGGCATCCGTCCGAACACACACCGCATTTTCCGCCAGAAGTGTCTGTTCCAATTCAGCATACTCGACGCGATCACACTGGTTCAAAACCGCAATCCACGGGATGTTGCGATGTTCGAGTGCATCCCGAATCGATCGTTCATATTCCCCCCACACGCCATCCGTCACAATCAGACCAAGGTCCGTTCGGTCATAAACGCGACGCGTTCTCTCGACGCGAAGCGCACCAAGTTCGCCTTCGTCATCCAGACCCGCCGTATCAATCAGTACAACCGGCCCTATCACGGGAAGTTCCATCGACTTTTCCACAGGATCCGTTGTTGTGCCTTTATATTCTGACACGATCGACACCGTTTGATGTGTCAAAGCATTGAGAAGACTCGATTTGCCGACATTGCGCCGGCCAAACACTGCAATATGAAGCCGCAGACTTTTTGGGGTATTCATGCTGTTTCCGTTGTGTAAATTAAAATGAAGAAAGACACACACCCTGTGCCCAAACAAAACCTCATTCGAGTAGAATTTCCTACATCAAAATCGTTTAAACCACACTATCAAAACAAAAATAACCACATTGTGTGCAGAAAAATCAAATTCCACCCCACAACCCACCCTCACACCGAATTTTTGACAAAATAGTTGGCGGTTATGTGTAGTTTTATGTGTGCATTTAGGATATAATGCACAATGAGAGCTTTTTTTTAGCCCCTCAAAAATTGAATTGCGCAGTCTTGCAATCAGTCATCATTAATATTCGAAAATAAAAAAGTGAGTTTTTCGGAGGAAATTTATGAAGAATTTGTGGGTAAAAGCGAGCATTCTTGCGGCTGTTTGTATGGTAGTCGGTTGTGCGGAAAGCAAAGACGATCCGGTGGTGACACCATGTTCAGCGAGTTACTGCAAAGATGCATCGACATTGATGGCATGCACGAACGGGCAGGCATCGGAAATTACGTGTCCGAATGGTTGCTCCGGTGATGCGTGTATTACGGCGAACACATGTTCAGCCAACAGATGTCAGGACTCCCAGACGCTTCTGTTCTGTTCAGGTGGTAATGCCCAACCCATTACCTGTCCATTTGGCTGTGCCAATGACCAGTGCAATCCGTCGGCTTATCAGCAGCAGCCTCAGCAGCCTCAGCAGCCTCAGCAGCCTCAATCAACATGCACCGTCAGCCTGTGCCAGGATGCCTCAACCCTTCTGGCCTGTGTCGGCGGCATTCAGCAGCCCGTTGTTTGCCCCTGGGGTTGTGAAAACAACATGTGCAAACTTCGCACAGAAGACCCCACACTCTGCACCAATGGTCAAACACAGTGCAACGGTCCTATCGTTCAGACCTGTATTAACAACGCCTGGGTCAACGGCAATACCTGCGATTACGGCTGCGTAAACGGCCAATGCAACTCACCAGTCTGCACAGCAGGCTCAAAACAGTGCGTCGGCAATAAAGTTCAGTTCTGTGCCGGAAGCACATGGGTTGACCTCGAAACCTGTTCAGGTACCTGCCAAAACGGTGCATGCGTCAACACTCCTGACAATCCCGACAAACCTGACAATCCCGACAATCCCGACAAACCTGACAATCCCGACAAACCGGTCGTCGGTTCGTCCTGCAATTCCAAAACTTATTCCGAATCCTGTGCCAACAACACGGCATATTACTGCTCTGATAATACGGTCGCTGATTATGCCTGCACGGATGGCACATCCTGCAAAGTCAGCGCAAGCGGCATCGCCGACTGCGTCAACACCTGCACTGCAAACCAAAATGGTCAGACCGGTTCATATTTCTGCTACGATTATTACGGCATGATGATGGTCGCATATCCGATCGTTTGCTCTGCCGCCAAGGACGGTTCTTACGGCTACTTCGTTGACAACAACAGCTATGAGATGTGCGATGCGTACTGCTCGCCAACCGAAGGCTGCACCGACACCGTGGAATATTCCGAATGCTCCAGCGCCGAGAACAAATCCTACTGCAAATCCAACGGTATGGCTCTCTGCATCGCAGAAAATGGAGCCGACTCATACTGCGCCGATTCCTGCTCAAGAGAAGGTGCCGTCACAACCGTATGTGAAGAATACGAAGGCAACTACTACACCTTCTATTACGAATGCACAAAAGCCGGGAACATCCTGTTCAGTCAGATGACAGATGATTACGACGAATGTCCCAACGGCTGCAATGCCGCCGGTACTGCCTGCGCAGGAAGCTCAACCAATCCATCCGAATGCACAAACGGCGCACTTCAGTGCAATGGATACGGCGTTCCCCAGAAATGCGTGAGCGGCAAATGGCAAACCCAGACCCCCTGCACATCGGGAACTTCCTGCGAAAACGGCGTCTGCAAGAGCTCAGGCACCACACAGCCCACGACACCAAAGACAGGCGATCCCTGTGACGCCTCCTTCAAGGATGTTTGCACCAGCTCAACGCTCTATTATTGCGGCAACGACAATAAAGTTGACACCTATGCATGCAGTGCCCAAAACGGCATGGCTTGCGATACGCTGAACGACGGCACCCAGGACTGCGTTTACACCAATGCTACCGTCAAAAGCCTCTGCACAAAAGACGGTGAACAGGTTCCTGCATTCGATGACCCGTGTGATGACGGCATTTACTACTACCTCGGATGCAAGTTAAACAAATCCGGCGAACTCGTTGGTATCCAGTCTGTGGCACTGTCCATTTGCTACGATTTCGAAGGCACAACCTATATGCTCGGATGCACACAAAATGACGAAGAAGGTTCTGCCGTCTGTTCCTCATCCTGTACTTACAATGCCTCCACATACCAGGCTGTCTGCAAATAACCAAACACTCTGAATGAAAGAAGCCGCCATACGTTTGGTATGGCGGTTTTTTTGTACCTGACGAATAGACATAAACCATTCGTCAGGACCAGATACAATTTTTTGCAAACTAATTATTATTTACAATGACAAAAATATTTTGAATTTTATTCAAATACACCACGGTATTTTAGAATAGTATTATATTCTTTTGGTTCTCATCGTAAACAAAGCGCACCCAACAGATATTGATGTCAGCACAAATATCTGCTATACTAATAGGCCATTTTATTGGCACCATTTAATATTTCAAAATATGAGGATTTCATCGTCCGGTAGTGGACATCATTCCTCCTGAAGGAGATATAGATATGAATAAAAAACTCGCTTTTATCCTTGCTGCAATGGCAGTCCCGACAGCTGCACAGGCACAAAGCATTCAGCCTATTTATGACGCCACTCTCTCCGGCGACATGATCATCACAGGCAATACAATTGGCCTGAGCTACGATATCAATGGCCAGGACAAACCCGGTACTCAGAACGGTATCGGTACGTTTACCTCTCTCGACCCCAAAAATCAGGAAAATGCTTACTGGGGTCTCGGCACAACTTCCGACTGGACTAAAAATGGTTCCAGTGCCGTTCTCGATCTTCCGGCCGGTGCCGTCGTCAAACACGCCGAACTCTTATGGGCCGCCAATTATGCCGGAAGCAATGAAAATGTCTCTTCCAATATCAATACACCCGTTACCTTCACTTCCGTCGGTGCCGCTTCTTCAAAACAAATTGCCCCTCAAAAAAGCAAAAAAATTGATTACATCGGCGCAAATGACGGCACAAACTGGAACGCCTATTACTATCTGAATCACGCAGATGTCACCGATTTCGTCGACAAAAACGGCGGCGGCACATATTCCGTTACCGGCATTCCAGCCGTTCAGGACCTCGCTAATACTTACGCCGGCGGATGGACACTCGCCGTCGTTTACGCCATCCCCGAATCCATCGGCGACGTCCTCCCAACACGTAATATCACCATGTTCATCGGCGACCGCTTTGTCGCAGAAGATAAAATCGTCGATTACAATATCAGCGGCTTCTGTGCCCCGGATTCCGGTGCCATCAACGGCAAAATTTTCGTCTCCGCAATGGAAGGCGACGCCACTTCTACCACCGCTTACATCGGCGACTCCCTCCAGATCGCTCAGTCTTCAACCTCCACTTTCCAGGCTCTTTACGGCCCAAACAATGCCGTCAACAACTTCTTCGCCTCCCAGATCAACAAATCTGACGGCACGCTCGATACTCGCGGCTTGTTCGGCAACAAAAACCATATCCTTCGACAGGACCCCTCAACCCATAAAGTTTCCGAAAGCACCGTCACACTCACAGACGGCGCCCGTCAGGGTTGGGATATCACCACGCTTCCTCTCAAATCAGGAAACATTCGAAACAAACAGTCCTCCGCCATCGTCCGCGTCAACACCAAAAAAGACTCTCTCGTTCCAACTCTCGTCGCTTTCCAGATCGACGTCAATGCCCCCAACTTCGAGGGCAGCAGCATCACGCTCAATAAGGGGCTGCCCGTCCCGGGACAAACCTTTACCGCAACACTCAATCTCTCCAACGCTTACGGTACCGCTGATGCCAACAATACCGTCGCAACATTCTATCTCACGCCCGAAATTCAGGTCATCGATCCCTCCGTTTCCTGCGCCCCATACAGCTCTTCTCTCAAGGCTTGTTCGGTCTCTCTCGACAGCATCCCCTATACTTCTTCCAAAAAATACACGCTCGACCTCATGGTCCCGGTTAACGGTATCAACAAGAACAATAACGGTGTCTTCGTCGTCTATGCCGAAATCAGCTACGAATACTCCAGCTGCACCGGCGGCATGAACATGGGCGGCGGTTTCGTCAGCCTCACAAACCTCAGACGTCAGTGGACTTACGACTTCATCGAACCCACCATCAGCCAGGAACCCGTCGAAGGCGGAAAAATCAAATACACTCTCACCGTTACAAATACCGGTGAAAGCATCATCAACGGCCTTACCCTCGACCTCAATTACCCGGACGATAAAGCTCAGTACGTTCCAAATACCCTCACCATCAACGGCGAAAACGTTCATGATGGCGGTCCGGAAATGGAATTCGACAAAGAAAATGATGTTCGCGACGGAAAACTCCTTCCCGGTGAAACCGTTACCATCACTTTCGAACTCGAAAAAGTTGGTACGGATCCCGTCGAATACACACTCGAAGCATCTTTCGATCCCGATGGCAGTGCCAATCCCGAAGCCCCTGTTCCCGTTTCCATCGACTCGAGCATCGGCTCCTGCGGCGACGGCAAAGTCAGCAACAACGAAGAATGCGACGATGGCAACCTGAACAACAACGACGGATGCACCAATGCCTGCACCGTCACCCCGGGCTACATCTGCATCACTTATGAGGATATTCAGTACTGCGACAACGATGACGATGGCGACGGCCTGCCCAACAACTTTGAAAATGACGTCACCGGCACCGACCCCAACAAAGCCGATACCGATGGTGACGGCCTTTCCGACGGCACCGAATTCTTCGGCGAAAACAAGACCGACCCGAACGATCCCGATACCGACAACGACGGCCTCTGCGATGGTTCCAAAACCGTCCTGAGTGACCAGGGGAACGTCATCTGCACCGGCGGCGAAGACAAAAACGACAACGGACGCATTGACGACGGCGAAACCGACCCCAACAAAGCTGACTCCGATGGCGACGGCCTCTCCGACGGCATTGAAGTCCTTGGCGAAAATCCAACAAATCCCCTCAATCCCGATACCGACGGCGACATCCTCTGCGATGGTCCCACCACGATTGAAGGCGTTTGCTACGGCGGTGAAGACAAGAACAGCAACGGCCGCGTCGACGACGGCGAAACCGATCCAAATATCGCTGACACCGACAAAGACGGTATCTCTGACGGCACCGAAGTGCGCGGAAGCAACCCAACCAATCCGCTCAATCCTGACACCGACAAAGACGGCCTCTGCGACGGCAGCAATTCCGTCGAAGGTGCCTGCGTTTCCGGCGAAGACAAAAATAACAACGGTCAGCTCGATTCCGGTGAAACCAACCCCAATAAAGCCGATACCGATGGCGACGGCCTCACCGATGGAACCGAAGTCCTCGGCGAAAATCCAACCAATCCGCTCAATCCTGACACCGACGGCGACGGCCTTTGCGACGGCAACAACAACGTCGAAAAACGCTGTATGCCCGGCGAGGACAAAAACAACAACGGACGCATCGACGACGGCGAAACCGACCCGAATAACCCCGACACTGACAACGGCGGCGTGCCCGACGGCTACGAAGTTCAGCACGGCATGGATCCGCTCGAACCCTGCGATGACACCAAATCATGCGGTAAAACCGGTTTCTTCGGAAACGGAAACAACGGTGACGGCGATGGAAACGGCGCCGGTTCCAATCCCGATGGCGACGGTAACGGAAACCTCATTACGGACCAAAATGCTTATGCCGACGATGACTGCGCCTGCCAATCCGTCATGGCTCAGAAAACATCGCACTTCCCGGCACTCGCTTCCCTCATGGCTCTGCTCGGTGCCGGCCTCCTCGGCCTGCGTCGACGTCGTGATGCAAAATAATTAATCACTAAAAAGGCCGATTTCCCTCAGGATTTCGGCCTTTCTTGTATGCGTGTGCTTTCTTGTTTTGGCCCGGGCTATCGCTTCGCAATACGCCACGGGCAGTCCGGCTATCGGCTTCGCCAATACGCCGGACTTTTTATAATTTATAGCTGCACGGACGCTTCCAACGAATACGGCCGCCGCCCAAATCATACGTCGTCGCCAGACATCCCATCGGCTCATAATAAATCACAGGATACGGCGACTCGATCTCATCGATCGGCACATCAACCTCGCCAGTTTCACATATCGCCGACATCTGCGCATCATTGAGCTTGACCATATTGCGCGTTATGCCCCCTGTGAACCGCTGAATCATTGAATGGCTCAGGCGCCAGATGCCGCCACGGCGCTTCGCAAGACATATTCCCGCCCTCTGATACCCGTTCACAATGCTTTCCCAGTGGGCATCAATGCAGTAAACCGCTCGCGGTGAAAGCAAAAATCTGTACGGTCTGAAATGCTCCGGCTCTATCCCGTAATACCGCTCGATATTTTCGAGAATCGCCGCAATTTCCGGATCCTCCATACCTCGGGTTTCCGACCTGGGAGCACACGGATCGACGAGCCTGTGATATTTGTCCAGCTCTTCTGTCTTTTCGAGAACAGCCACATAAAAACCTTGTGTATCGTTTTCCCACGGCGTCACACGGCGGCTTTTTTTGAGCGTTTCATCAAACGTTCGGCCGTTATACGACGTCATGCCCTCGCGAAAATGAATGCCGGGAATGTCCTCCATATCGAGAAGTTTGAACGGATAACGGCGAATGAGTTCATTGACGACGGCTTCATTTTCATCGGGATTGAGAGAACACGTCGAATAGACAATTCGTCCACCGGGTTTGAGAAGACGGGCACCGGCCATCAGAATGCAGTATTGGAGCTGGTATTGGGACTCTGGATTTTTGCAATGATCATAACGATATCGGCATTCATCAAGCGTATCGACGTGTCCAAGCCCCGTACACGGAACATCGGCGAGTACGCGATCGAAAATCGGCGGCAGAATGCGGACGAGTTTTTCAGCGGCCGTGTTGTAGAGAACGGCGTGAGAGACGATCATGGCATCGAGACGAGCCGCGAGCGGTGTCATGCGTTTTCCGGCGAGGTCGTTGGCATAAAGACAGCCCTGGTTATGCATGGCGGCAGCGATCTGGGTCGTCTTGGATCCGGGAGCCGCGCATAAATCAATGATATTCTGCCCGGGTTGAGCATCGAGAAAACGAACGGGAAGCTGCGAACTCAAGCTCTGTTTGACGAACCAGCCGGCAAAATGATGAAGGCACTGCGTCGGTTCATAAGGCATATTGTGGAGCCGAAGCGCATCGGAAAGTCCCTCGACGCGTTCAACCTCAAAACCGTGACGCGTCAGAACTTCCATGACGGCTTCCGGCGTAGCACGAAGTGTATTGACGCGTACAAATTCACCCACAGGCGGGTGGTTGAGATAATCATCGAGTTCACTGCCGAACACTTTTTTGAGATGTTCATCAAACGATATTTTAACCATGCAGCATCCTTATTATGAGGTATGCGCGAGTGCGCGCGTTCAGTTTTTTCTGCGTATGCCCAAAGGCATAGCAGAAAAAGGCCTGCGTATGCCGCATGGCATAGCAGGCCCCCCAAAAAATCACCCAAAATCAAACTCAGTCGTGATACGTTCGCTTGCCTTTCCAGGAGGATTCGACCTGTTTTACAGGAGAATAAGCCGCATCATAATCGGCCTGACTAAAGCCGTCCATACTGCTCATGACGCCGTTTGCCTTAATCGAGTCTTTGCGCACCGACGAACCGGACGAATCTCCGCCGCACAAGAGGCGATCGAATTCATCGAGATCCTGCTGATTCTGTCGTTCGTCGATCTTATCCTGCTCTTCATTGCTGGATGAATAAACGGCTTCGCCAAATTTCTGCTCATCGAGACGACGATTGAGACGCTCATTAGACGCTTCCACAAGGCGAGAATCCATGTTCGGGAATTTGTAAACGGCACCGTTTGGCCCCTGTTCCAAAACGCCATCGAGTTCATTGCTCAGGTCGTCGAGAGCCTCGGTGACTTCATCCAGACTGGGTTCATCGGCCGAAATTGCAGCCGAAGCGGCCGCTCTCGAAATCATGCGAGACGCCGCATTGCAGGCATCGATCGTCGAAACCGCCGTATTGCCTTTCTGACCGCGAGCAAACACCGACTGAAGCACAGCTTTTCGAACCGTCCGTTTACGGCGCGCACGATTTTCCTTGATATTGCCGGGAAGGCGGAAAAGCGGAACGAGGAAAATCAGGGCACTGAAAATAAACGGGAATATACCGAGACCAAATGAAAGGCTCTCAAGCTGTGCGACTTCCCCCGGCGACATCGGAACATCCCCCTGGGACGCAAGCATATCGGAGAGCGCATACATACAAATGAACGACATGATGAGGTTAAAGGCATTGAGTCCGATAACCGCACCGTCACCGCCGCCGATGTTACCCGACAGAGAACGCGGAAATTCCAAATCAGTCCAGGCGCATTCGGGGAGTTCGGGTTTTGACTTATCCTTGGATGAAGTCATCATCTCTTCGAAGACATAAAGAAGTGTTCCGTTGTCGGAAATCTCGGCATTACCCTCGAATTCGGCGGTAAAACGCGCCAGATCGCTCTCACATTTTTCGCGCGACTGTCCCGAGACCATGATCCAGTCTTCGACCGTGATCACGCCTTTTTTGGCGCGAATGAGCTGTGCACATTTGGTTTTTGCAGCCAGAGGATCGATGATTTCCTCTTCGGGACCGAACACGAAGTTATAAACACGGGTATAGAGAGGCGTTTTCTTCGTTCCGGAAATATCGCTGTCGCCCCAGCCCCAAAACCAATAAAAAACGCCGCCGATATTGATGTTCGATCGACCGTTTCGATTGCCGCTTATAAGGGCGAGAAGGAGGAGCAGATAAATGATAAAATAAATGATCAAGACGAGCATGATAATGACTTTGAATATCGTCTTGATGATTTTAATGACTGTCTGACGGTTGCGTTCCCACCATGAACGTTCATCGCGAAGAATACATCCCGGAGCGAAAGCGTATTCGATTTCACCGCGAGCGCTCACGCGCATGATGCCTTCATGCGTGTACATCAGTGTACGGAGGCCGGCTTTGGCCTCCTCCATGCCGAGCCCGGTTTCACTCATTACATCGCCAACCGTGACCGTACCGCCCCGGCGGAGAACCGCCTGACGAATGCGTTCCTGCTGGTTTGATTCACTCATTATTTCAGAAGCCATAACCTGTATCCACTCGATAAACAGCCTAAATTCAACCATCAAATGATGGTCCCTGAACAAAGCGGCTT
Organism: Myxococcota bacterium; assembly: GCA_045599245.1. GTDB lineage: Bacteria > Myxococcota_A > Bradymonadia > UBA4248 > UBA4248 > UBA4248. Next base: position 8,930 of record JAZRVP010000220.1, on the reverse strand, counting down.
TTTATCACGAATCCGTGAATTTGAATGAAGTTTTGTATCAAAAAACGAGCAATATTTGGCGTCCAAAGTGCAGCATCAAAGGCAAGAGCGTGGGTCAAAGCTGTTTTTGGGCAAAAAAAAAGCACCCGCAATTGCGGATGCTTTGTAGTGGAGCTTATCGGGATCGAACCGGTGACCTCATGACTGCCAGTCATGCGCTCTCCCAGCTGAGCTAAAGCCCCAAACATGGAGCTTATCGGGATCGAACCGGTGACCTCATGACTGCCAGTCATGCGCTCTCCCAGCTGAGCTAAAGCCCCATGGAGTTTGCCGCGACATTCCATCGCAACGGCGGCGGCTTATATATGCAGTTCGATTTTTGTGCAAGTTATTTTTTCATTTTTTTTGCATCCACTCATTTCGCTCGTCCGTCATGACGAAAAAATCATGTTTGAGTCACAACCAAGATATTGGATAATGCAAAACAGCGAGTCTTTTTGTTCCGACTCCGAAACAGGATTATTTATGAAATTCAGATTTTACTTCGACTATTCTGATTACCGCTCTTATCTTATGATGCATTCGCTTCGATCGATCGAGGATCTCCCCGTAACCGTCGAATGGATCGCGATTGACGCCTATTCGCTTCGCGCCATGAGTGGCTGTCAGCTCGACACGACCTGTCGTTCTCGTCAAAGTTATCTCCAAAAAGAAGCCATTCGTTTCTGCCAGCGCGAGCATCTGGAATTTGTCTGGCAATCGGAAAGATATCACAGCGGTGCGGCGCTTCGCGCCGGCATTCGCCTCATGAAAACCAAACACCCGATGTTTTGCGAATACTCGCGAAAAGTCCTCGATCTCATGTGGGGAAAGGGGCTTCCAATCGACACGGAAACGCTCAAATCCATCTTCGCAATGCTCGACATCTCCCGCGACGATCTCATGAAAACCAGCTCACAACGGGACGACTTTCAGATTCAGGACGCGAGTCTCAAAGAAGCCATTGACGACGGAATTTTCGATGTTCCGACGCTGGTTATCGGCAGTCAAATCGTATGTCATTTCGATTCTGCGGACGAAATCAGACGGCTTTCACTGATGGAATGCCTTCGCGAACTGCCGTCCGAGACGCTTGTTCAGGCTCTGTCCGAACTTCTAACGAGGCTTCCGCCGATCGAATCACGGCCCCTTATCCAAACACTTCTTCACGTCAAAGAGCCTCACACGGCGTTGCCGCAAGTCCTTCCGGAACCGTGTACCATTCCCCATACGATACCGGTTCCGGAAATCATCCGGCATTGTCCCAAGACGCCATTTTCCGGGCTGACGGCCGTTCGTCTTCCATCGACAGCCCGGGACAAAAAACTCAAAAATGCGCTTCAAACCTCGACTTCAGGCATGCTGACGCTCTCGACCTCCGCCTATGAGGTGCGCACATCTGACGTCTTCACGGCACAGCCAGACATTCTATTTTGTGCGTTCTCGTCCGACGGCAGCCTTATGGCGGCACAATCGGATGAAACCGGCCGCGTGACCCTCACGATAATTGCCAATGACATGGCGATATTTGCGACCGCCAACGGAACCAAAGTGGCCATCCTGCCGCCGGCTTCATCGCGAGATCTCAACCAGATGCGCCTCGCGGCACATCTGGGGGCCCATGTCATCATCATGTCGGGCAGTGCCGCCCCACTTCCGGCCGCCGAAGCCGCCGGACTCATTTCTGACGCCTGGATCGTCGACATCACACAGGACGACATTGCCCTCGTCGATGCCCACGCCCACCGAAAATCACTCGCACAAAACGCACAGCTCCTTCTCAACGAACGAACGACATGGCCCGATCAAAACGTCTGGCAGGCCCCCACTCCCCGAACCCTTCTCCTCTTTGAAAAACAAATCACTTTCGGAGAATCCGCCGATCATACCGATATCGAACTGTCCGTTCGCGGCATGAATTTGTGCGTCACGACAAAACAGCAGTCAACCGAACTCGGCCATAAACGCGTCTTCGAAAAACTCCGTCTGAACGGCGAAACGCTCCTTCTCCTTCCCGTCTGCGGCGAAAGTATCTTTATCACCGAATATCTCTCGCACCAGTTCGTCGAATCGATCAATCAGGCCCCGGCAGACTCCCTGCCCGTACTCATCAGCTACTGGTCGGAACTTGCTTTTGAAGCCCTCGAATGCATGCGCCCGCATCTGGCCGCACTTTGTGCCCTCTCACGCATTCCCATCGTCCTCGTCGTGGGCAGCCAGGTCGCTGAAATCTGGCAATCCTCACCGCAAGGCATGCCGTGGCGAATCGAAAAAGACGAGGACGCCTACGCCATCGATTTGGCCGAACTCATCCCCATTTCGCGTTGTTTTGAACATATCCTTTCGATGACCGGCCTTCGCGAAAACGACTTCGTTGCACGTCTTGAACAGATCGATCAGGCCATGAAACAAGCCTGATATTTTGTTATGCTGGCGCGTACTATCGGGCAGAAACCCGATACGATCGCGCCGCGTCTCTATTGCCGGCGGCAATACGAGCCGCTTTTTTGATGTGTTACGCCCCCCCCATCACGTCCGGAGAACGCCATGAATTTCTATAAAAAACTAGCCGAACTCGAAGCCGAAACAAAACCTTTTGCGATTGCAACCGTTGTTCATGCCAGCGACAATTCCCCGGGACGAACGGCATTCAAGATGTGCGTGACAGAAGAAGGCGAAGTCTTTGGAAGCATCGGCGGCGGAGCCCTCGAATACGGCGCACGAAATACGGCTCTCGACATGCTTCGAACCGGTGAACGCACCAAGATCATCACCTATCACCTCACAGAACAGGAACTGGGCGGTATCGGCATGGCCTGCGGCGGCGAAGCCCAGGTCTTTATCGAAACCGTCATGCCGCGAAAACAACTCGTCATTTTTGGCGCAGGACACATCGGTTCAGCCCTCACTCGATACGCCAATGACGTCGGTTTCGATGTCACTCTCGTCGATGATCGCCCCGAATTTGCGTCTTGTGAACTGCATCCGGATGCCAACCGCATCTACTGCTGCGACTACGAGGACGCCTTTAGACTGGATTTTCCTCAAAATGCCTACTTCGTCATCGTCACCCATCAGCATATCGGCGATGGAACCTGTTTGCTCGGTCTTCTCAAACATCCCGAACTTCATCCCAAATACATCGGGCTCATCGGCTCATCGAAAAAACTCGCCAAATCCTTTGAAAAACTCATGGAAGACGGCATCTCACGCGAAGCTCTCGAGTTCGTTCATGCCCCGATTGGCATCGATCACGGCGGCCAGTCAGCCAACGAAATCGCCATTTCCATCGTCACTGAACTCATCGCCGTTCGATATGACAAAAAACTCGTCGATGCCATGAGCGCCAAAAAGCATCCTCTCATGAATCTCACTTAGGGATGGTCTGATTAATTGTTTTTTTCTGGGGCTTTGCCCCTGTCCTCAGTTCGCAATATGAAATGCACTTCGTTTCCCGAGCCTGTCGGCTCTCCAACTCGTTCATTTCATTTGCTCACTGGGCTCTGCGATGCCAGCCGTCCACCGGACGCCTGTCTTCTCGGCCCCCCCGGCTCTCATCAATTTCTGCCTGAAAATTGCGAAATACGCCATATTCATATAGATATATGAATTAACCCTGGCTGAGCAGTAACAGGGCAAGTTGTAACGGGGAATGTGGGCGGAGGTGGGAAAGAACTTGACGTGAAAACACGGACGTCGTAGTAAACGGTGCAACTTTTCTACATGAAACAAAAGTGAAAACTGCAAGAAATTCATTAAATGTGGAATTTGAAAAATTTTATTCAAAAGAGACAATTTGATGAAGTTTGAACGAGCTCGGAAAACGGCATAAATCCAGTAGATTTTAGAAGCGTTAAAAAACGGGCAAAAAATAAAATTCGGGTTTTTTGTAAAAAATAGCTCGACAAGCGGAATGCAATTCTGTAGGTAGGTGTGAATGGGATACAGTCCGCCATTTGGTGGACATTCTTGAAACAGAACTTACGAAACAGAACTTACCTTGTTGAACGCACAGGCACTGTTGCGAAATAACCTAAGGAGGAAATTATGAGTAAGAACTTGAAACGTGGAACGCTCCTTGTTGCGTTGCTCGCATCTGCGGCTGCAGCGGGATGTGCTCAGGATATTGGAGATATTGACCGTACGGCACCGGATCGTGTTAAGAAGTCGGATCTTGAAACCGGTTCGTGGTGGATGCATCAGAAAGTTGTGGAGGTTCCTGGATCGTCATCGCTTGAAGCCTTTGAAGGCATGATGATGGATACGGAGAAAGTGACGTTTGTTGCGGAAGAGAACTATCTGATTGCATACAGAAGCTATCCAATTCTTCCTGGTTCGGATGATCAGAATCTGAATGTTGACGGCCAGATCAATTATGAAGAGATCTATGGCGAAGATTATAGGGGAAACGTTCTTGCGATTTTCCCGATCAAATCACATTTCGATGTTCAGCGTGAATACGATCCTGCGACGGGCGAACAGTCGAACGTGATTACAGAAAATATGTCGGATAGACCGTGGTATGATCGTGATTTCATCCATGTGAGCTGGCATGAGAACCCGATTGTGAATTTTGAATGGTTCTTGTGGAATGACATGAGCTATGAGTTGGGTTATGTCCAGTCCGAGGGCGAGGATGATCCGAAGAAAGCGGCCTATTTTGAATATGATAACAACGGACAGCTGGTGTATTTTGATGCGCCGGCGACCTATATCATTCAGACGACGGTTTGGGACTGGTTCTACAGTCTGCTTGGTTATGAATATGCAGATGGAAGAGGCGCGGTTGAAGTTCGGGTTGTGACGAGCTTCGGAAAAGATCTCGGTTCTGCTCCCAATGCGTATGCGAATACCGAAGAAAAGACGGTCATGAACCTCAACTATGAGCCGCTGGACTATCCGAACCAGGATATGAACCGTTTCGGTTATTTCCGTACGGAACGCTATACGTATGATCCGCGACTTGGCTTCATGAATTCAGGCCGTATCGAACTGGCCAACCGTCATAACATCTGGAAGAGAGCCTACAACGACGATGGCAGTGTGATTCCTGTTGAAAGTCGTGAAATCAGATCGATTCCTTACTATATTTTTGACGATGTGAAGGAACCGCTTTTGAGCAACATGGCGGCACAGGTTATTGATGAATGGAACGTTGCGTTCAAACGTGCGGTTTATTTGATGCAGCATCCGACCAACACGGAAATCGGCGGCATCAATTTGACGACGACGATTCAGTATGAAACGTTGAAACCGCTTTTGAGTTCTGCGACCTATCCGAATGGTCAGCCGATGTCAGACGTTTTTGTTGCGTGTCATGTTCCTGTTCGTGCCGGTGACAATGTTGATGTCTGTGGTCCGGTTGGGTATTCACCGCGAGAAGGCGATTTCCGCCGCAACTTCCTGTGGCTTGTCAATCAGCGTCAGGACGTCGGTTTGCTTGGATATTGCCCGAGCGTGACCGATCCTCTCACGGGACAGACGATTTCTGCCCAGGCGCATGTTTATACGGCACCGATGAATGAAATTGCCAATTCAATCGTCGATCAGATCAAATTCGCCAAAGGCGAGTTGACGCCGGAAGGCGTTCGCGACAACGACGCCAATATTGCGAGAGCAAGACATTCCCGAGAACGTTTCATCGACATGTCCAAGATGTCGGATAAAGTTCGTGTTGCGACACTCAACAGCCCGAAAGCGAAATCAGCCCGCGTGCAGAAAAATGCCGAACGCGATTTCAAAGTTCAGAATCTTCGCAAATTTGACTACACCTCGGCTGACAGCAAGTTGAAAGCCGTCATTGATTCCGGCTTGCTCGCATCCGATATCGATTCCGCAATTCTCAACAGTGCGGCCAAAATGACGGGTGCCAAATCGGTCGCAGCATTGTCGGATCAGGTTCGCGATGCAGCCAGTCTGTACAATCAGCTCAGCTTCAAGAATCGTTCAACTCTCCGCGAAATGCAGAAAGCCATGGGCGCAAAGGGCTATTGCTTCAAAGATACCGCCGCATCCTATGATCTTTTTGTTTCCGAAATGCTGAATCGTTACAGAAATCGTGACGATTATGACAACATTTTCAATGAGATTCGTGCCCAGATCTTCCGTTCGACGGCACTCCATGAAATGGGTCACGGCTTTGGTCTTCGCCACAATCACACCGGGTCTTTCGACTCGATGAACTACTTCGACAAATACTGGGAACTCCGTGGCCGCACGAATCACTCTCTCGATCCGAATTTCTGGAGAGAGGGCAATATCGACACGGTCGGCAAGTTGTATTCATTGTATGATTACACCGATGCTCAGCTCAACGGCGGTATGCTCAACAACATGTATTCCTCGATCATGGACTACAGCTCGGGCAACCTGACCGACCTCCAGGGTCTCGGCAAATATGATCATGCAGCCATTCTGTATGCCTACAGTGCCGGTACTTCAGTGAGCACACCGGGGGTGACTTCCTCCAACGGTCTCGTCGAAATCTTCAGCGACAATTCCCGCACGTTGCCTGCTACGCGTGATCAGATGGGGCACATGCCATACGATGTCCTTACGCACAAAGACACGACGGATGTCAGTACGTTCGACGATCAGACGTCCGTCGGCCAGCCTTACCTCGAACTCGTTCACTTCCGCGATTTCTTCAAGGCTATGGATAATGCCAACTATGACTTCATCCACAACCGTAAGCTCGAACGTCTCCCGAACTATCTCGCTCACAAAGGCGAATGGGTTCGCGTCCCGTATCTGTTCTGCACGGATGACAACCGTGGTGCACTTCGCAGCTGTCACGTCTTTGATCACGGTGCCGACTACTTCGAACAGGTTTCCGATGTCGTGAGAACCTATCGTGTCAACTACTGGTTCACCAACTTTGCTCGCGGTCGTGCATTCTGGGATTCCTGGGGTGCATCCGGCGGCTATCAGTGGAGATTCTTCTTCCTGTCCGATCTGTTCCAGAGCTGGTACATCGGTAACCGCAGTGTCCTTGAGGATGTTCTCGGTGACGAGACAAGCCTGATCGATGAAACCGGCGAAGCTGCAGCCGGTGCTTCCTTCAACTTCCTCGCCAGTGTTCTCGCCACGCCTGAATACGGTCTCTATTGCAAACGCTTTGACAATGGTCAGCTCTTTGGCCTTTCAGCCGATGATGAAGCCCGTCAGGAAACGTCTGAATTCTATCTCCGTTCGCGCTGCGGCGAGAATGCTGAATACTATTACGTTCGTCAGGGCGACGGTCGCAGACGTTATCAGAAATACGATGTCAGCGCCGGTTTCGACTACAGTATGTATGAATATGAACTCGAACATAACATGACGTCCCTCTGGGCCATTCTGGCACTGTTGGACAACGAAGCAACCGTTATCGCAGATTCCGGCGATATGGGCACCTACACGTTCGGTATGTATGATTACTATTCGACGGAAATGATCAATCTTGCAAACGGCATGCTCGCAGAAGATTACACGATTCATGCACCGCGTCTCGTTTCCGATGACGGCGATGGCAATCTCGTGACGACGACCTATCAGGGTGAGGAAACCGTTACCGGTGATCTCGTTTACCCGGCAATGGTCAAATCGAGATTCTATGCCACGGATTTCGACGATGCGATGGTTGAATACGATCCTCTGACCGGTCGCGAAGTCGCTGAATTCGATAAACTCGGCGCCTCCGTTCCGATGTTCGGAAAATGCAAGGCTGCCTCTGACTGTGCTGTTCCGAATGATGATGCGTGGATGTACTGCGGTCAGTTGTTCAATGACAATGATGACGATCGTTGTGTTCCTATCTTCTCATCGGCTGCCAAGGCGGCTTGCCCGGCTGGTTCGACGGTTGAGGCAATTTCTCGTGCCGGTGATGAATTCGCTTGTCTTCCTAACAATCTCAACTCTTCCGGTACAAACTGGAATGAGGTTGCGGAAGCTCTGACGACGGTTCCCTGCTCGGACAGCCATCCTTCCGGATACTGCGGTACCGGCAAAGTCTGTGTGACGGGCGTTTGCAAGAACCAGGCTCCTCGCGTCGAAGCCGATACCTCTCTCACCCAGAAATATTACCTGACGCTTTATGGAATGCTCATGACCGGTCCTATCGGCATGGATCCGACCTTCTACGATCAGTTCAATATTTATCGCAAGGGGTCGGGGCAGGAGAACACGCCTTCTTCCGACTATGAAACGGTTACGTTTGAAAATCCGTACACGGGCGAAGTTTTCGCAGCCAACCGTTATGTATGCAAATCAAAAGCTGATGGATCCTATCCTGCCTGGTGCTATACCAACAACCAGATCGTCCAGGGTGAATCCGGTGCGGTCTTGATGCTCGAAACGGCTAACAAACGCAAAGAACTGGTTGAGAAATATTGGGATGAATACATTACCTACAGCGACAAGGTGAACTACGACGATCCTGATTATGAGTCCTCGGCTGCATATCAGACTGCTATTTCATCTTTCTACAAATGGAATATGACGAAATACGATCTCCAGTACTCCATTCGTGACATTAACTTCACCCGCAATGCCTATGATGCCTTTGGTTCGGTTTGGTGAGATTAGTGAAATCGTCTGAGTGATGATTTGGCCCCGGAGCAGCAATGTTTCGGGGCTTTTTTTTGTGCCGCTATCGCCTTGAGGCGATACGCGGCTGGTGTGCGTCTGCTATTGCCCGTTGGCAATACGCATACGCAATATGAATTGAATTTATGGGCACAAAGTTACTACTCACCGGGGCTCTGCCCCGAACCCCGCTGGGGCTTTGCCCCTGTCCTCAGTTCGCAATATAAAATGAACTTCGTTTCCCGAGCCTGTTGGCTCTCCAACTCGTTCATTTCATTTGCTCACTGGGCTCTGTGGTTTTCGCCATTCACTGGATGGCGAAAATCCTCGGCCCCCCACCAAAGGAC
>JAZRVP010000219.1:0-2015 GCA_045599245.1 Myxococcota bacterium | reverse complement strand
GCCACAATTGGAGTAGCTTGTTATCGCAGTGTATCAAGAATATTGTCAGAGACAGTGACAATTAATGAGCATAAAATATCGCTGGCAATTGCACGTGGAGACTGTAGCATATTCAAATCGAATTATCTCACAGTCTCCGCGGCACGTCTCTACGGGCAATCGCGGCACGTCTCCGTTGGCAATACGAATTTAATCTTTGATCCAGTCTTCAATGACACATTCGTGGACTTTGCCTTTGGCGTCTTTATCGTAATTAACACCAACTAAAATCATATTTCCCTGATAATGCTCGAGGTCGCGAGGATAATCGCGTTGTTTAATTTGTTGAATCGCCGTCTCGGCGTCCTTATCCCATTTGAGTTCGACGAGCATGGCGGGGACATCGCGGTCTGCTCGCGGTATGAGGACGATGTCGGCAAAGCCTTCGCCCGTGGGATATTCGCGAACGACGGTATAGTCTTTTCGTGCAGAGTAGACGGCAAAGCCGAGTGCACAGCTTAAACTATTTTCGTCGTTATATTTTAATATTGAGCAGACACCTGAATGCATTTTTCGGAGAAGATCACCGGCTTTGTCGGCATTTTTCGAGCGGATCGCTTTCATAAAGCTTTCGGATTGTTCGATCGCTTTCATAACTTCTTGCCAACCGCAGTCCTCTACGGCGCATTCAAGCAACTGTCTTACTTCTTCATTGGGGATAAATGACGTTTTATGCTCTTCGTCGTAACCGAGGTATCCAAGATGGATAAGAAGCGTAATGACATCTTCGGCGCTATTAAGATCATGCATGGTATTGTTAAATTTATGAACGCGAACGCGTTGTGGTTCGCCTTCGAGCATTTGAACAATTTTATCTTTTAGACCATCGAAATTCATTCCGATATATTTTTTGATCGAATCAAAAGACTCGGTCTGCGTCCAGTACATGCCGCATTTTCGGTTTATACAGGCCTTGATGACAGATGCAGGGTTATAAACATGTCTTCCCTCAAGGCGATAACCGTCATACCAGTGTTTTATTTCGGCGCGTTTAAGGCCATACTGTTTTGACAAACGATCGACTTCGTCTTTCGTAAATCCAATCCAAGGTGTAAATCGAACGGGTTGTACAATAGATATTTCTTCAAAATGTCCAAGTGCGGACTGCGTACCATATTTACGAACCGGCAGAATGCCGGTCATATATACAAGGCCAGTGGCAGGCGCAATCGTGTTGTCTTTAAAAAGGCCGCGCAAAAAGTTGATCCACGTTTTGTGCATTTCGTCGTTTTTATCATTTCGGCAAATACAATCCCATTCATCGAGAATAAATACAAATTGTTCGCGATAATGCTGATAAACGTGATCGATTGCGCCAACGAGAGAATGCTCTTGCTTGCCAATCGTCGGCCAAAGTTCGCGCATTTCTTGAATGATCACGTCCTGGAACTTCTGTTCAAGATCATCTGCCCCAAAACGCGTTCTAAACCCTTGTACGTCGACTTGAATGACGTTAAATTTATTTAAATATTTTTCGTAACTTGGCAGTTGGGCAATTTCCAGATCGTCAAAAAGTGCGTGTGAATCGACAGATTTATCGAAATAAGCAGCGAGCATATTCGCGGCATACGTTTTGCCAAATCGTCGTGGTCGCGTCATGCAGATATAACCGGACGGCGTGTTGACTGCTCGATTAATTTGCGAAATCATCCCCGATTTATCGACAAAAATTTCGTCGTTTCTCATGCGCTGAAAGCATGCATGACCTGGATTTAAATACGTTCCCATGATTGCCCTCCTTACACGTTGCGCGCTCGTTGTCTTGCAACGCGAGAATGGAGTTTAGCATGGATCGCAGGAAATATAAACTGGCGGTAATGATGGGGATTGTGGACCGTTACTATTCAACCGGGGCTCTGCCCCGAACCCCGCTGGGGCTTTGCCCCAGACCCCACCAAAGGACTGAGTCCTTTGGAATCCTCAATATTTTTAGATAGTATAAGCCTTTTGGGCTGCCTATCCCTTGTTCCTCGCCG
>JAZRVP010000218.1:0-14101 GCA_045599245.1 Myxococcota bacterium | reverse complement strand
GGATACGACGCCTCAAGCATCGACGCCATCCCATCCAATCGCTCCAGAAATCTCTCGCCGTGAACTCGATAGGCCTCCCGCTCCTCCTTCTGCACATACCTTTTTAGATAAAATTTCGCTTCCCGATACCGCCCCTCTTCAAACAATCGATACCCCGTCTGAAAATCATTCTCCGCCTGCGGCTCAAAAAACGCATCGTCCAGAAAACTAAACCCTGGATCCATCTCCAACCCGCTCAAAAATGCTTCTCGCGCTTCTTCCCATCTCTCCGTCCTCGCCAATGCCGTCGCCAGCCCATACGCCGCATGCGGATTCTGACTGTAGTCATTCAGAGACTCGCGATACGCAATAACCGCCCCCTCACTGTCCCCCTGTATCATCCGAAGTTCTGCAACATTGCTCTCAACCACTGCTCGTCCGTGAACATCCTTCCCCGGACACAACGAATACTGCGCCTCCGCATCCGCCCACCGATGAAGCTTCGTCAGCGTCGTCGCCTCCATAAAACAAACGCCGTCTCGCATCTCTTGCGACACTTCCATCCCGTTTATCTTTGCCCCCAATGCCAGGGCATTCTCATACTGTCCATTGCTGTTATACAGTTCAATACACATCATCATAATACTGCCTCGAAGCCCGTCCGGCGTCTCCTCCGGTATCGTCCTCATCGCATCTTCACAGTACACCAGCGCTGAGGCATACTGCTTCTTCTGATATGCCGTCTGCAGCTTTTCCAGCGACTGCTTAAAATCCACGACTTCGGACTTCTTCGCCGCCTCCCCACCTGTTTTCTTACCCTTCGAAGCAACTTTCTTCCCATCCCGCTTATCAGGCTTCGTTGCATTCGACGCTCCCTTTTTACGCTTCGTTTCCCCCGTTTGTTTACTCTTCGCCCCAACTGTCTGCTTGCTCTCGCTCTGACTCTTCTGTGCCGGCTCCCCCTGCGCAGTCCCCACAGTCAACACACTCATCAGCACCCCTGCACAAAGCAGAAACACAAGCCTCAAAACCATTCCTTTTCTTCTTCCAAACATATCTTTCCTCCTGCGATCAAACCTGACTCACAGTTTCTCGCGGGTTTAAATCCCAACTTCACTCCTTTTGTTATATCATGCCCCCGTCCTCCCGGACGCTTTTTTATCGGCATCACTGCCCCTTCTTTCATCCTTTTCATCAGGTTTCAAAATGAATCACAAAATCCTCGTCATTCTCAGCGAAGGCTTCGAAGAAACTGAAGCCATCACCGTCATCGACATCCTGCGCCGCGTCAAACTCGACGTCACAACCGCCTCTCTCACTCAAAACAAAACCGTCACAGGCTCCCACTGCATTCCCGTCATCGCCGACACCTGCTTCTCAGACATCAATCCAGACAGCTTCTCCGCCCTCATTCTGCCCGGCGGCATGCGCGGCGTCGAAAATATGCTCGCCTCACAAACGCTCCTTTCTGCCGTCATACGCATGGCCCAAAACGACGCACTCATCGCAGCCGTCTGCGCCGCCCCCCTCGTCCTTGACAAATGCGGCATCCTCTCCGGACACCGTTTCACCTGCCACGCATGCGTTCACAACCGGCTTCAAACCGACGGTCTCGACCCCCTCCCCGTTATCGCCGACAAAAAAATCATCACAGGACGCTCTGCGGGCTGCGCCATGCCATGGGCTGTCGAATGCGTCCGTCAGCTGCTTGGTTCCGCCCCCGAGGAACTATTCAATGGGCTTTTGCTCCCGTGAGGTCTTTTGTCCCCGTCCCCGTCCTTCCCCCCCTTTCCTCCTTTGACTACATTTTCTTTTTTCCTGGAAAGCCGCTATTGCGCACGCGCAATACACGGCTCCGGCTCGGCTGACTTCGCCACGCCGAGCCACACCGTTTCTGGCGCGTCTATCGGGCAATCGGGCACGATACGACGCGCCATCTCTTCACTTCCTCTTTTGCGTTCGCGACACCTTCCCCATTTCAAAAAAAATTTCCTTTTCCTAAAAAAATTTGTTTCGCAGGATAATATTTTGCACAGTCGCTCACGTCCGCGCTCCGCGCAACGCCTTCTTTTTCAGATGAGGACTTGATTATGACAAACTCAAATACTGATTTAATGAATGCTTTTCATGCTCTACGTAAAGAATGGGCTGATGCTTCCTCTTCTATCGAACACACTGATTTCATCGCTTTGAATCAGGCTTTCGACAGACTGCTTATTGGTTATCAGAATGGCTCCTTTTCTGACGATGAAGCAAAAAGCGGACTCGATGAACTTCGTACTGCTTTCAATAAATCAGCAGCCTCACCCGCTCTTAAACCATTAACTACGCCTCATAGAGATACTGTCCTCTGCCGCAATTACCAGGCACTCGCAGAAAAATTCCTCGCTCAGGAACGAGGCTCTTGGGATCAAAGACACGTCGATATCGTCCAGGGCGCTGTCTCTTTCCTCGCCTCTCACGGCGACAATAAAGCTTCCTCCATCGCACTCAACCTGCAAAAACGTATGTCCGATTCTATCTGGCTCGATCACTTCGAACTCGCCGATTCTGTCGCTCTCGTCAACCAGGAAGCTCGCAATATTCAAAACGACCTCATTGCTTTCATTCACAATAATGAGAAAAAATTTGAAAACAATGTCCTCGATATGCCTGAACAGGAACGGACGCTTTCAACCGACGACAGCCTCGTTAAAACTGCCGTCAACTCCGCTTCCGCTCTCGCCATCCAAAACAAAATGGCCGATGAAGCTCAAACACTCATATCCTCTAAAGATTCTCTCTCGGCCTTGACTCAAAATCTTCAAAACAACCGCTTCAATAATCTCAATAACGATGAACTGAGACGCGCTTCTCAAAGCATTAAAGACGCCGCTCAAAAACTTCTTGCTCAAGAAAATGACAAACTCGCTGCGCTGTATCGCTCCGCACTCGTAAATACAAAATCCAGCCTCTCTTCACAGGATGCGATCGCTCTTGCTGATGTCGCCAACGATGCACTCAATAACAACTCAGCTTCCGTTTCCGCTCGTGCACAAAACATTAAAGCCGCTTTCAAAAATATTAACAACCAAAGCCTTCAAAACGCCATTCAGGATATCGATCGCATTCAATGCAGATGCGATATCCTCTCTCAACTCGGAAACGATCACGTCATTCCTCAAAATGAAGACACTTCTTCTAAAGAAGCCCAGCTTCTCGACGCACGAATGATGTACGAACAAAAACGTATGCAGTTCGAACTCAATCCCGATTATCGCTTTGCTTCTTCCGATTTAATCAAAGCTTTCGATCTCGAACAGCCCGCCCCTCAGGTTCAGTACTCCTTCAATACCTCGAAAAACATTCAGAACGACATCCAGCTCGTTCGTCAAATCGCTCAAAGTTCGATTTCTGGAAATGTCGGCCTCTACGCCCCCTCAGCTGGTTCTGAACATACGCCAAACGCTCAAAATGCCCTCAAAACCGCTGATAACGCAGCCCCCATTTTCACCCCAATTCCAACTATCCATAACGAAAACGCAAAACATTCAAACAAGCTTTTAAGCGATATCAAACAACTCGCTTTCATGCCTTCTGTCCGCGCTGATATGGGATTTAGCGCTCAAAGAACTCAAATCGATGAGCAGTCCGTTAAACCTCTCTTCAAACGCGTTCGCTTTTCAAAAGATAACAAACAAGCTAATCAGATGCTGCCTTCTCTCTATCGCGTCGCTGGCATTCGCCTCGACAAATCTGACAAGCCTCTCAGAAAAGCATACAGAGACCTCAATCTCAGCGCCGCTAACCTTGAGCTCGTTAAAATTATCGAAAATCAGTTCGATCCTAATCTTCAGGGGCGAAATAATGATAAAACATCCGGCGTTCAGTTTGACTCCTCTCAACGCGTTGATCCCGAAATGGATGCTAAACGTCGTGTAACCAGCATTATCTCCGACTGGGTTGATGCAAGAAGAGACATCCGCAGACTTTCCGCTGATACCAAATCTCTCATCAATACCAACAGAATGGACTCTGGCTCTATTGAGGCTTCTCTTAAATCTGAAGCCATTCAACTTCCAACTTCCGTTCAGCAAAAACTCTCCCCATTCCTCGGTTTTGATCTCTCAAATATCAAAATTTATGACGGACCTATCGCCGCTATGGCTTCCGAAGCAATGGGCGCTCATGCTTTCACTCTCGGAAAGAGCATCTTCCTCGGCGAAAACAAACTTGACTTCAACTCTCCTGAAGGCCTCGGACTCCTCGCTCACGAAATCCTTCATACTTCTCACTTCGGTTCCGGTGACTCCGTCGATAACAAAGAACAAGCCGCTGAAGCCATGGAAGCTCGCGTTAAAAATGCTTTCGGTTCTACCAACTTCTCCCTCGCGCTCGAACACGATTCCGCTAAGAAAACTGATGGAAAAACCGATGAACGCTCCAGCGCAACGGGAACCATGAAACCCTATTCCGTCGGTTCCAGACTTACATACGATCCGGACTATGTTTTCGATACCGTCTGTGAAAAGGTCCTCGACCTCATTCGCGAATCCATTCGCGTTGAAAAAGAAAGTGGCGGCAGCGAATAGTTTTCATCTCACTTATCAAAAAAAGGCGTGGCTCTCAAAGCCACGCCTTTTTTGTCATTCCCTCATCCAAACCTACTTGCAGTCACTGCACGTACTTTTTTCACAAAAGTCTTCCCATATCCCAAAATCATCGCATGTCGTATAAACATACCAGCCATCCGAATCTTTTTTGCACGTTGGCTTAAACGTACTCGGATTACACTCAAAACAGGAATCTTCATCATTCGTGCAATAGCCGCTCGCATAATCTTCTGCACAATTTTCCCCTTCAGGATCATAACTCGTCAACAGTTTCTTTCCGCCTGAACACACAAATGGCGCACATCCAAAGTTCGGATTGCAGAAAATATTGTCCCTCACATCCCTTGAAAGACTATAGTCCGACGGAATCAAGCTTTCATTATTCGAACAATCATACACAAATACTGTACTTCCCAATGTCAGTTTCATCTTTCGAGTATCGACACAACTCACTTTCGCATCTACACACGTAAACGTCTTCGAATCACATACCTTATTCTGTGCTGGACAATGCGCCTGATACGACACCCCATTAGAATCACAAACCGTCAAAATCCCGTTCGCATCACATGATGACTGACAAGGCGCTGCAGACGAAACACACTGATTTCCTGAACACGTTTTACCCGTCGCTGCACAGTCCTCCTGAACCTGCCATTTTCCTGCCGGACATGTCTTCAGAACATTCCCCTCACATTTTGCTTCCCACGAATTGCATTCTGACGACGGCGTCGATGGTGTCGACGGCGTATCCGTTGAGCCACCCACACATTTTCCACCATCACACAACCCGCCTGTCGCCGAACAATCCTCCTGGATATTCCACTGCTTGCCATCCATCGAACAAACATACACCGTTGTCCCAACACACTTTGTTACACCTGCTGTACAGACTGATTCCGTCCCTGGATCCGGATCATCCTTCCCAGGGTCAGGTTCGTCCTTCCCAGGGTCCGGCGGTGTTACCACGCCATCCACGCAACCTTCCGGCGTACACGTTTTACTTCCACAATCCTCCACTGGCATCCAGCCATCATTTCCGCATTCATACCGCGTACTTGATTGACAGATAACGCTTCCTGGTTTGCACATACACCGGTTGTATTCAGAATTGCATATCGAACCATCTACCTCACAATCTCTTTCTACCCACTTGTTATTCTCACACTTCTTGAGAATATTTCCTACACACATCGGCTTATCAACACTTGTCTGACACTCAAGACAACCTTCCGTTTCGTCACAATAGCCTTCACATGTTACCGGCTCTCTGACATAGCCTTTCTCGCATTGATAGAATAAATTGCCTTCACACTTGCTCGTGGTACATCGCTCCGTCGTTTCATCTGCACATGCAACATCACTTGCACACGCATTCGTCGCACACGTTTTGGTCGCTTCCCACTCACCTTCTTCACATTGATAGAGCTCACCTTCTTCACATTTGACTTCTGAATCTTCACATTCAAGTTCTCGCTCCGTCACTGAAGGTTCTTCTTCAACCTCGCGACCATCCGATGAAACGCATTTTCCATTCACGCAGCTTTCGTCGCTACCGCATTGCTTGTACGATCCCTTCCTGCAACCGACAAAGACTGACCCCGGCGATAATTCAGCTCCGCAAAAATCATGATCCGTCAGAGAATTGATACAACGCCCTTCACAATTCATCTCCTTCTTCTTACAAGTCTTCATACAGTAGTATGATTTCGTATTGTCTCTGGAACATACGGGAAAGTCCAAAGGACATGTATTCGTTTCGAAATTGCGTGCAAACTCCTTGGACTCACTTCCTCGGTTAATGCGTTCTCCATCCGATGTCACGATATACGATAAATCTATCCCGCTCTTAGCAGGACAACGCACGCCCGTTGCCTCACGACTCTCCGCACATCCTGATAAAATACCAATCCCAGCCAGAATACAGATGACTCTTCCTGACAACTTCGTCATGTCAGTTGCTCCTACCAATTTCTCTATTACAGCAAGGCTTCGCTTCTTTTATGAATTTGGCTTCTATTGTTCCAAATCCAATACCCCTCCATATATTATAACACATTTTCTTTTCTAATAACAGTCTACACAGGTTCTCTATTTTCAATAGTCACTAATCCTTATTCTCTTTCTTCTTCCTGCTCTCTATTAACTTATCTCACACCATTCATGCGTGTGGGCATCCCGGCGAGAAACAATTGAAAAGTAGCCCCAAAGGCTTATTCCATCTAAAAAATATTGAAGCTTCCAAAGGGCTCAGCCATTTGGAAGGGTCTGGGGCTGAGACCCAGAAAAAATTTTACTCAGACCTTCCTTAAGGAACCTCTGAACAAAACGATATATCAAAGCAGAAATTGATGAGAGCCGGGGGCGGGGCACCGGCGAGGAACAAGAGTTAGGCAACCCCAAAGGCTTATACCATCTAAAAATATTGAGGATTCCAAAGGACTCAGTCCTTTGGGGGGAGCCAAAGATTTTCGCCATCCGGTGAATGGAGAAAACCACAGAGCCCAGTGAGCAAATGAAATGAACAAGTTGGAGAGTCAACAGGCTCGGGAAACGAAATGCATTTCATATTGCGAACTGAGAACAGGGGCAAAGCCCCAGAAAAGAAAAATCTTAATTCAGAAGTTCCTTAGAGACAGCCTCCTTTCTTTACACTGCACTGAGAATCACACCATTCATTATATATCACACCTTCTTCACAGTATTCATAATATACATCATCATATTCATCTTTCTGACATGATGATTTAAACTCACCCGGAACACATTCCACACAATCTTCAAATTTATACGAGCATATTTGTTCATAATCACTACAATCTCCACTCCACCACTCTGAATATAATTTATCACCATCACATGTATGGTTCGTACACCCAACTAACGGATTACAATAGATATTACTCAATATACTATCATCCAGTGAATACTTATTAATTTCCTCATTTGTCAATAAACCATTCCGTCGACAGTCGTATGTCGCTTGCTTCTTCCCTGATTTCATTATCATCGTATTTGTTGTATCACACGTAAAAGTCGCCGATACGCAGTCGCCTGCACTCGCATCACACATCTTGCCATGAACCCCACAATTCTTCTTGTGTGCTGAACCATCCGAATCATAATACGTCAATATTCCACCATAACATGTTGCTTTATTTGGTGTTAACGGTTCCGGCAATTCACACTTCCCCCTCTTACACACCATTCCTTCATTCATACAATCCATTACTTCCGAAAACCAACGAGTTCCACCATATTGAACACACTCATATACCACACTGTCCTCACATTTTACTTCTCCAACCTTACATTCAACTCCTATATCACCTTGTTCTACACACATTCTAAGCTTCGAACTACAATATTTATTTCCACCATCAAAAGTACAGTTTTCCCCAAATTGCCAGTGTGAATCCTCACATACAAAAAGCTGTTCCATTTCATCACACTTCACATCTCCTGTTTTACAATATCCACAACCATCCTTCTTATATATCCATTTTCCATCCAAACACTCAATGCTATCATTTCCTAAACATTCGAATAAAAGTACATTTTTTATACATTCAGAGCCATCTTTTATACATCCATAGTTAAAATCACAACCTATCGTACAATATTCTCGCTCTACATATTTACCATCTTCACATCTCAAAAAATACCCATCATCACACACGCTTTCAGTACATACCTCATCTGATACACATTGCCCGTTTTCACACTTCATTCCCGCAGAACATTCAACAGAATATTGCCACACTCCCTGATTACACTCATATACAACACCGTTCTCACACTTCAAACTGCCATTTGAACATTCATATCCAATTGGCATCTCACACACATTCAGATCTTTACATCGACCGCTCTCACACGTGCGTGCATATTGCCATTTGCCATCTTTGCACTCATATTGATACCCGTCCAAACACCACGTATCACCCATTCGACAATCGACTTCTGGCCCATTCTCACATTGATACTCATTTGCACATCGTCCTGTCTCACAAACACTCACACTCTGCCACATGCCATCTTCTACACATCCAAACATATATCCCTCGGAACAACGAATATCCCCTCTCGTACACATCTCATCCAGAGTGCTTTCACAATTTAATTCATCTTCACACCTGCCTGTTTCACACTTTACTTCTGCCGTCCAACTATAATCAACACACAACGATATCACACCATCAAGACAACGCCTCATGCCATTGAAGCAATCAGGTAAAAAAACATCAATACACTCCTTGTTCAGCTCGTCACATTCACCGCTCTCACACTCATAATCCACATACAATTTTCCATCTTCTCCACAACTCAATATCTTACCATCAAAACACACCTCATCTCCCGCTTGACATTCACTCTGTTCAAAACACCTCTCTTCCTGACACACTAGGCTCTTGCAAAACTCCAAATACTCATACCTACCATTGCGGCATTCATATATTTTTCCACCCTCACATATTTGACTGCCTTCAACACATGAATTCTTCACACATTCCCCATGCTCGCAGTGTGAAAACTGATCACAACGACTTCCACCAACACACTTGCTTGCAAATCCACTCGCATCCACCCTCACACCACAGTAATTCGGATCAGTCCATCCATCAACACATTTACCATCACAAAGAAGTCCTCCATTTGTACATCCTCGTGAACAGTACACCCCACCTAATCTATCTTCACCGCATACGGGATACTCCCACGGACATAGACTGTGTTCAAAATTTGCCTCATATTCTCCACTATTCGCCAAAATCTTCCTGCCGTTTTCCGTCACGATGTAATTCATTTGTGACGTTTCTGTCCAACATTCAACGCCATCAACTTCATTCTCCGACGCTGTTTCCGTTCGACATCCGTTCAGAAAAATACATCCAACGAAACACATCCCAAGAACAAAACCTACTCGCTTCATTTTCCCTAACTCCATAGTTTTCCACAGATTACAACAAATATTCTCCTGTAATTCCCAGTTCAGACAATACATCACAAACTCTTATCACGTCAAAAAACATTACGAAAATAGTCATAGACAACCTCTTTACCCCAGCGACAATATCATTGTATGCACATCAGAACACACGAACTTTACTTCCCTACGGAACCTCTGAATAAAACGATTACTTTAAGGCATAATTGACGAAAGCCGGGAAGGCCAAGGATTTTCCCCTTCCTGTGAAGGGCGAAAACCACAGAACCCAGTCTGCTAATGAAATATTACCTTAAATTCCCCCTCGCCATAATGAAGAGGGGAAACGTCACGCAGTGACAAAGAGGTGAGGCTGGCTCGGGAAACGAAGTGCATTTCATATTGCGAACTGAGGAATCGGAGCAAAGCCTCGAAAAAAAAGTAAATAATCTTAATTCAGAGGTTCCCTAAGCCTCTGAATTTCATATTTTATCTCACTTTTAGTTCCATTCTGGCTCGCGATGCCCAAAATAAAGTATCCCCATCTCCGGCATCGCTTCCTGAATTTCTGAAAAAATCTTTCGGCACAACTCCGGCTCTAATTCACTAGCCATCTGATCGATGATTAACAACTTTGGCTCCAACGACAGCGCACGCGCCAACATTACACGCCTCTGCTCCCCACCGCTAAGACGCGCCCCCTGCTCTCCTACGCTCTCTTGCCCCAGACGATCAGACAAGTCTTCCAAACCACATATCTTCAGCAGACGACGATAATCCTCGTCCTCTACTGCGCCCGCAAGCTCTATGTTCTTCCTCAGACTAGCATCAAATAAAACATTCTCCTGCGGAACAAATCCAATACAAACGGGATCTCCCTCCGGTATTTCAATCCTGCCTGATGTCAATGGATACAATCCCATGATACATCTGGCTAACGTCGTTTTTCCTCCTCCGGATGGCAATAATATGGCCTTTTTTTCACCCTTACAAATCACCAGATTCTCTTTTTCCCAAACCGTACGCTCCCCAAACGAAAAACATACCTCAGTCAGCCTTAGAACTTCATCCCCTGATGTCTTCTCAAATTTCACACTCTCCGCTTTTGGAAGTCCCTCGATCTCACTCGCTCTCGCACGCCCTTCAACATACTGCTGCCACGCTCCAAACAGCCCCGTACCACTTCTCATCAACCCAAAAAATCGGCTTAAATACAGCTGAAATCCCAACAAAACGCCGATTGTTACGCTCCCCTCTGATACCCCGTATCCGCCCATGACAAATACAACCAATATGACAAACGCCTGCAGGCCATCAAAAAATGGCCCCTGAACCCCAAGTGCTCTGCTCTGCGCATACCCAGCCTTCGCACTCTTTTCACTGCTCGCTTTCACGCCATCGATAAATTCCTGTTCCCGATGAAGTGCCCTTATCGAACACATCGCCCTCAAACTATCCACAATTTCACGGTACAGCTTTTCCCGACTTTCATACGCTTCACGTGTTGCAGGTCCTATCCGACGCTTCATCCAAAACCAGAGTACAAAGCCAAACGGAATTATCAGAAAACTCAATAACGCCAGTTTCCATGACAGACAAATCAGTGCCGAAAATGTCCCTATTCCCGTCACAACCACTGGAATCCCCTGCGAATACAACGTCTCTATAAAATATCTCTCACTCCCGGAAGAAAAAATAATCTGTCCCATCGCGCGTCCCTGGGCAATATCAGGAAACACCCTCAAATCCGCCCCCATCGTTCTTTCAAACATCCGACATAGACACGACCTCTCCTCTCTCAATGCATACCGCCTTACATGGCATTCCCCCCAAAACCTCATCATCCCAGATAACAGCTGTGACAGTGCCGCCAAAACACTCCAAATCCACACCTGTTTCATGTCTCCGGCCACAATCCCGAGATCTATCACCTGAACCAAAAAAATAGGTGATGCAATCGACAATACGGATGAAATGAACAAACTTGCCGAAGGCATCATGTACGCTCGACTAAAAAAATGCCGCACATTCCCACTCACAGCCTTCTTCATCTGCTCATCCGGACACTCATAGCCCGAAACCTGTCCAATCAATCTCGACTGCATTGACTTTCTCCAAAAGACTGATGCTTATTGCCTGCATCGAAGCTCAGTCTTTAACCCGGGTTGAATTCACACAGGAATTCACTCACACATCGCAACCAAAAAAAAAGCATCTGACTTCTCAGATGCTTTTTATACTTTAATACTTTTCGGCTGCTTACAGTCTTACACCTTCCATTGGGAAAGCATCCCTTGTTCGGCCGCTTATGCCCTGAATCAAAGTGCTCAATTTACCAAGGCGTTTAATTTTCGGACTTTCGTATGCTTTCTTGGTATTTGAACTCGCTTTCGTTTTATCTTCGTTCATATTACAGTCTCCTATCTCAAAGACTTAGAATCAATATTCTACTTTATACTCTACCGATTCTGGTCTTTTCAAGCACTTTTTTCACAACATCGTTACACACTCGCAAACATCAGCGTAATGTCATCCGCCTGTACGGCATTCCCGCAGAATGTCTCAAAATCCTGCTGCAAATACGCCATCGCATCATTGACATGCATCCCACCGCACGGCGCTATCACCTTGCGAAGACGCTTCTCCCCATATTCGGCTCCCTGTTCGTTCTGATACTCCGTCAATCCGTCTGTGTAAAACAAAATCATATCACCTCGTGTCAGATCCACTCGCACCGAATCATAACGCGCCTGCTCATTGTCTCCAAGTCGCTCTCCTCGCGCTACAAGACCTTTCACTTCTCCGTTGTGCAAAAGCAGCGGAAAGTTATGCCCCGCATTCACTAGCTCTGCCACACGTCCATCCGCACTCACTCGCACTGCCTGGAACGTCATAAACAGCGTCCTCTTTGCAGCCTGACAAATCGCCGCATTCAGACTCGTCACCAACTGACTCAGACTCAGCCCTTGCGCACGCGTTAAATTCAGCATCGTGTCTAGTGCACTCTTCGCACATGCCGTTATCATCGCCGACGGTACACCATGCCCCGTAACATCCCCTATCGTCAATAATACAGACCCATCCGACAGACGGTTGTAGCTCCAAAAATCTCCCCCGCACTCACTCGCCGGACGAAAATATCCATTCAGACAAACAGGTCCACACTCCGCATACCCGCACGCCGGAAGCAATGTCGTCTGAATCGATCGCGCGATGTCCACTTCCTTTTCCAACATCGCCTTCTGTTCCGTCTCTACCATCAACGCCTGGACACGATCCGCCATCAAATTGAACTGCTCTCCAAGCTGCCCAATCTCATCATGTGACCTCACATCGCTTCTTACCGCAAGATCACCACTCGCTATCTGATTGGCCGCCTTCGACAACTTCTTGATGTTTCGCGTCACAAACAATGCCTGAATCCCAGACACAAACAGCCCGATAATTACAGCAATCAGCGCAAGCCATACCGCCTGGTTTTTCGCATCCTGGCTCCTTACCTCCCCCTGCGCTCGTATCGCCTCAATCTCCCGGTTCATCTCGTCCAGTGAGTAACCTATCATCAGATACCCCTGAACCTCATCGTTGCCTTTTATTTCGTGTGTGTATTGCCGAACGCGTATCGTCTTTTTTTCGCCCCCGGAAAGAACAACCTCCCGTTCCAGCTCCTCCGTCAACGGAAACGTCTTCCCCTTGATCATCCCCTCGAGCCAGCTCGTCGAAACCTCTTCACTAAATTCACGCTCTCGATTCCGATCAAAAAACTCACCATCCGCTAACGAAAGCCTGTCATAGCCTCGATTCACCGCTCCAACCCACACTCGACCGTTCGGTGCTATCAGCGTCGTATATACCGCAAAATATTTCTTGTTCCCGTCCGCCTCTACTATCGGCGACAATAACCCGCTCAGACCGGATCGATCATTGTCAAACAACAGACTCGATGCCGGAAGACTGATATACCTCGTCGTCTGCGCTCCTATCTGGTCAAGTGCCTCTACCTGCATCGTCTGAATACGCGACGTCTCCTGCAGAACACTCTCCCGCGTCTCACGTATCGTGAAAAATGCATATACGCAAACCACCACAATGACGATTAATACCGCACTCAATGTCCACTTTAAGCTGATACTTATACGCATAATTTCACTCCATTATGTCCGTGGGCTTCTAACACTATCACAATTCGCACTTTCGATCTGTTATTATTTTACCTCTGTATTCACACTTCGTTATCTTTTTGCTCGTTTTGTTCGTTTGGAACCGCGCCTATTTCATACGGCGCGCCTGCCGGCCTATTTCACGGCCCCTTTCCTTCCCTCAAATCACCTCATAGACTCTGAAAATACACATAACCTTTAGCCTCTCACACGACACCGTTCAATACGTCCGGCAATCCACTTCTTTGCCCCCCAAAAAACAATCCCCCCCCCACCACGGCCCAAACAACAAACGCTCTCAATGGTGCCCATCAACAATGAGATGAGTGCTACCTGCCAGGCTCCGAAATAAATAACTAAATTCGCTATTAGGCAATCCACTCCCAGACCTTTCGTTCTCTCCCAGTTCCTCCGTTCTCACGCTGTTCCCCAAATACGCCCCC
>JAZRVP010000217.1:0-39609 GCA_045599245.1 Myxococcota bacterium | reverse complement strand
CGGGCGTATCGGCTTGTGCCGATAGCCCGGCGCAGCCGCGCGGCGTATGCGCTGTTGGCGCATAGCCGTGCAACCATATTAATGAATTATAAATAAATTATTATATAAACATTTTGTCAGGAGTGAGTTATGGCAGGATTTGTCCATCTTCATGTCCATACCCAGTACAGTATTCTCGATGGTGCTGTCCGAGTGAGCAATGATCACCACCTGCCCGTTCCCGATCTTCTTTCAGAAATTTCCAAAAGGCCGGTCAAGGCTGTGGCCATTACCGATCACGGGGTCATGCACGGGACGGTTGATTTCATTGATCGGTGCAAGGGGCTTGGCATCAAGCCGATAATCGGGTGTGAATTCAACATCACGCATCTGCATCCGGAGAGCCCGGACAAGATGTATCATCTGACGGCCATTTGCCGGACGAATCGCGGTTATCTGAATGCCCTTGATCTCATGTCGATGGCGCATATTCAGAACTATGACGAGCTCAAGGGGGTGGGCACGATCAAGTTTGAGTGGCTCAAGGAACGGGCGGAAGGGCTGACGATTTTGAGCGGCGATTTGGGCAGTGAACTTGCGCAGACGGTCATGCGAAAAGGCGACGTGGAAGGCGTTTTGAAGATGATGCGCGACACGTTTGAGCCCGGGCAGTACTATCTAGAGATTATGGACAATTCGTTCGAGCCGACGCGAATGGTCAACGAATGTTACAAACAGCTTTCGAAGAAGTTTGATCTGCCGCTTGTTGCGACGAATGACGTCCACTACATCAAAAAGGAAGAGGCGCTGGCGCATGCCGTGCTCGTGTGTATGGCGCTTGAAAAGCGAGTCGATATCGAGACGCTTCGCGAATATGTCGTCGATGATTTTTATCTCAAGACGGACGAGGAAATGTATGAGGCGTTCAAGGATGTGCCGGAGGCGTGTGAGAATACGCTCAGGATTGCGGCCGAGGCGGATGCAAATGTTCGTCTTGGGCCGGCGTTTTTGCCGCAGTTTCATACGCCGAAGGATTTTCTCGAAGAAAACCACATAACGGATGCGAGAACCGGTGTTCATGAGTATTTCAAGGAAGTTGCGAGAACGGGGCTTGTCAAACGACTTGAAGCATTTCACAAGGCCGGGAAGGTTGTCGACGAGATGTTTTACTGGAAGCGTCTTGAGAGGGAAATCGGCGTTATCACGTATATGGATTTCCCCGGATACTTCCTCATCGTGTGGGATTTTATCCACTGGTCGAAGATGCACGATATACCGGTGGGGCCCGGCCGAGGTTCCGGTGCGGGGTCGATTGTGGCGTATTCGATGACGATTACGGATATCGATCCGCTGCCATTTTCGTTGCTGTTTGAACGATTTTTGAATCCGGAACGCGTGTCAATGCCGGACTTTGACGTCGACTTCTGTATGGACCGTCGCACGGAGACGATTGCGTATGTTCGCGAGCATTACGGGATCAACAATGTGGCGCAGATTGCGACGTTTGGTGCGCTCAAGGCGAAGGCGGCCTTAAACAGTGTCGGGCGTGTGATGAATTTTCTGCCGTCGGAACTTCGGGAAATTACGAAGCTTGTGCCGACGGATGACCTCAAGATCAATCTTCAGAAGACGATAGAGCGCGAGCCGAAGGTGACTGAATGGCGCAATGCGGATCCGAAAAATGATCAGCTGTATGATTTGGCGCAGCAGGTCGAGGAGCTGTTCTGTCAGACGGGGATGCATGCTGCCGGGATCGTGATTTCGGAGGGGCCGCTGTGGGATTATGTTCCTGTGTTTCGGGGTGCGCACGGGGAATATGTTGCGCAGTATGCGAAGGCGGAAGTCGAGGAAGCGGGGCTCATCAAGTTCGACTTTCTCGGGCTCAAGACGCTGACGACGTTAAAATATGCGGTTCATTTTGTGAACCAGACGAGGACGGCTCGCGGCGAGGAACCGCTGGATTTGAGCATGATTCCGCTCGATGATCAGAAGATTTACCACATGATTTCGTCGGGGCGAACGGCGAACGTGTTCCAGATCGAATCGGCCGGTTTTACGAAGCTGATGATGAAGCTCAAGCCGTCGTGTTTTGAGGATGTCATCGCAGCGGTTGCGCTGTTCCGTCCGGGCCCGATGGGTTCCGGCATGGTTGATCAGTTTGTGGAATGCAAGCACGGACTTCGTGAAATCGTCTATCCGCACCCGAAACTGGAGAGCATTCTCAAGGAAACGTACGGGGTTTTTGTGTATCAGGAGCAGGTCATGCAGGCCGGCCAGATACTTTCGGGCTTTTCGCTTGGCCGTGCAGACATCATGCGTCGAGCCATGGGTAAAAAGAAGCCGGAACTTCTGGCAAAGCAGCGCACCGGTTTCGTGGAAGGCGCCATTCAGAACGGTGTTGATGGCGACAATGCCGGTGAAATCTTTGATCTCATCGAGAAATTTGCGGGATACGGCTTTAACAAATCGCACTCGGCGGCTTATGCGCTCATCACGTATCAGGAAGCCTATCTCAAGTATTATTATCCGGTGGAGCATTGTGCGGCGCATCTGATTTGCGACCAGGATAATCCGGCGAAGGTCATTCGCTCGATCAATGACGCGAAGAAAAACGGGATCAAAATTTTGCCGCCGGACATCAATGAATCGGAAATGATGTTCTGCGTTGTGGACGGGCATATTCGATTTGGTCTTGCGGGAATCAAGGGGGTTGGTGAAGCTGCCCTCAAGTCGGTGTTTGAAACGAGGAAAAAGGACGGTCCGTTCAAGAGTCTTTTCGACTTCTGCAACCGCGTCGATAACGGGGTGAACAAGAAGGTCATCGAGAGCCTGATCATGACGGGGGCGTTTGACTCGATCTGGCCGAAAAAGCTGAGGCATATCGGAGATATCGGAGCGGCTCGCGCGTCGATGTTTGCGAGCATTCAGAATGCACTCGATCGGAGCAAGCAGGCTCGCGAGGATCGCAATGCGGGGCAGACGTCGCTGTTTTCGCTGTTTTCGCAGAAGGCGCCTGCGCAGGCTGATTCAATCGAGGACAAGTATGTGTCAGCGGCGCCGTGGAAGGAAGAGACGGTTCTGGAAAACGAATTCAATCTCATTGGGTATTTCGTTTCTGGGCATCCGCTCGATCACTATCGCCAGGAAGTGGAGATGTTTTCATCGCATCACACGAACGAGCTGATGCAGCTTGCGGAGCGCACAAAAGTGACGATTTGCGGCCTGTTCAAAGGTGCCGGTGTGCGCAACACCAAATCCGGTACAAGACTGGCCAGCGGAACAATCGAAGATCTCACGGGGCAGGTACAGTTTATCTGTTTCCAGAAAACCCTTGAAAGAATTGGCGAGGACAAGTTTGCCAGCGAGAAGCCGGTGATTGTGACGGGGTCTCTGAAGATGGAAGGCGAGAGTGACGGCGAGGAAGACAACCGGAAAGCCGAAATCATGATCGACACGGTGGAGCTTCTGGAGGATGTTCGTTCCCGGCGTGTCTCGCACATTCAGTTTGTTCTGACGGAGGAACACTCGCCGGAGGCGGTAGAAGAGCTTCACAAAGTGATAAGTGATCCGGCGAATGAGGGCAGTACGTTGACCTATATGAAAATTGAGTCAGGGAAAGTGGATGCGCAGTTCAAACTGCCGTACGGGGTAGCGCTCAGTGACAGATTTCTGCATCAGGTGGATGAGATTCTGGGACTGGAGTGTTATCGGTTTCATTAGAGAGTGCAGGTGGTGGGCGGCCTATTGGCCGTTGGCCAATACGGCCTTAATGAGTCCGTCTATGGCTTTGCCATACGACGGACTTTTTTTGAAATGAGTGTGGCCGGGTGGGCCTGTGCTGATGGTGCTATGTCTGAAAACATTGAGCGGGAGAGGCCAGATAGTGTATAATAACCAGTTTTGTCATGTAAACGTGGACGATTTTGGTAAAGACATGATTGAGAATAAACACTACTGGAGCACAATTGAAGAGCAGACGGCGCCTTGTCAGGCGAAAGACAGGGCAGAAGAAAAGAAAGAGCTTTCGCGCTATGGGGTAGAGGATGACAAGCTCAAAAAGAAGGTGTCTGCGATAACATGGAAGTTTCGAGGCTTGATCGCGGGGTGTTTGATTTTTGTCGTGTGCGGTGTGATCTTGGTCACGTACGGAGGTGTTCTGGGCGGCCTTTTGGGGGGAGGAATCGGATTTGTTATTTGTGTGGTGGCGGCGTTTTTAGTCAACTGGCGCTGTCAGAAGCTGATCAAATATTCGTTGGTTAGAACGGCAGTCACGCGATATTTCAGTCCTGAGATATATCTGGCGTACAAGCGTGTTCCGGAAGCAATTATCGAGGAAACGGATGTCGTCGGAGATTTTGATTTTGCATGGGTGAGTGATTATTTTGCGGGGACGTGGCGTGATGTCAAATTTCAGTTTGGAGATTTGACGATACGGGGCCGCCGCGAGAAGAGTCCTGTGAGGTCGAAGCTTTTTACTGGGCAGCTGTTTGTGATCGAGACGGGGTTGAATTTGGAGACGCCGTTGACGATACATGAAAGGGTGGAACCGATATCGAGTGAATTGTATGAGGGGAGGAAGAATTCGAATCGATTTTTCCAGACGGGCAATGAGGCGTTTGATCGGCAGTTTGAAGTGCGTTTAGGGACTCGCAGTGTGAATGGCGGGCCGTCGGAAGACAGCGTAAAGCGGAGCAATCTGAACAAGGCGGCGCATGATATTGTGGATGTGATTGCGCAGGATATTGTGGATGCGGATGCGTTTGCGGTATCGCACACGGTGATGAGGTTTGTGGGTAATCGGTTGTATTTGACGATTGAGAACAAGCGCGACACGTTTGAACTTGTGGATGGAGATTTGAGGCATTTGGACATTCTGGCGCATCGATTTGATGAAGAGGTTCAGGGAATGACGATGTATCTGGATCTCGTGATGACGTGTCTGGATAAGATAAAAAAAGGTGCGTAAAGATTGTCACAGAGCCGGGGAATTGTGTAAACTATTTCCCCGTTTTATGACACAGGTCTGTGAGAAGAAGAGGAAGAGCTGATGCGTCATATAAAAAAGAGTGCGATAGTGCTGTCGATACTGTTGTCATTGGGCGCGACACAAGCGTATGCGCAGAGCCATTATTCGACGCGTCAGGCGCAGGAAAGTTATGATGCAGGGATTAAGCTGGAGCGACAGGCGGAAGAGAAGGGTGACAAGAGCTATCTAGGGCAGGCGGAGAAGCAGTACCGGTCGGCGATAGAAGCGGATCCCAACATGCTTTCGGCGTATTCGCGACTTGGTTATGTTCTGTATGTATTGGGCAAAAGCGAAGACGGTGTAAAGATTTTGGAAGAGGGGCTGTACCGGCATTCGGATAATGTGGAACTGAAGCATTATCTGGGGCTGAATTTGTATCAGTCGGGTCGGCTTGATGATTCGCAGTCGTTATTGGAGGAAGTGGTTTCGTCACGCAAGGATCTTCCGGAAGCGTATTTTGTATTGGGCAAGATCAGTCTTGAGCGTGGGGATTCGATTCAGGCGCAGGAGTATTTTGAGCAGTATGCGGCGGCGACGCCGAGCGATGTTCAGGCGTACAGGGCGTTATCGTCGGCGTATATTCAGGCCAAGGATATAATCGGAGCGGAGTCATCGCTTGCGCGTTTGTTGGAACTGGCGCCGGATGATGTGATAGCGAAGATCAACATGGGGCATGTCAAGTATGAGCGTGGCCAGGTTGATGAAGCGGTGAAGCTGTATGAGCAGGCCTACAAGCTGGATTCACATCACAGCGAGCTATTATATACGATTGCGAGTGCGTATTATCTTTCCGGTCGTTATGAAGAGGCGATCAAGCGATTTGAAGTTGTCTTGAGCAAGGATCGGACGCACATGTCGGCGCAGTATTTTACGGCGGACAGTGAGTTGAAGCTGGGACATTTGGACAAGGCGGAGGAGCTGTTTAAAGCGCTCGAAGTGGAGATGCCGAATTATCGGTATTTGAAACTGAAACTTGCGTATATTCGGATGCTTCGAGGGGAATCCGGGGCGATGGAGGAAGTCCGCAAGCTGATGCAGGAGACGACCAATCCGGATGATCTTCATTTTGGAGCGGTGATGATGCGCAAGCAGGGTCTGGTGGACGAGTCAATTCAGATCCATGAGAAACTTCACGGCGATCATCCGGAAGAGTCGATGTATGGGATTTATCTTGCGCGTGAATATCTGGAAGCGCGAGACTACGAGAAAGCCTCGAAGATATTGATGCTTTTATTGGATGAGCAGGCGAACAACACGTTAGCGTGGGAAATGCTGAGCATGACGCTTCTGCATCGAGGCGTTGATTCGATGATGATTGGTGATTTTGAAGCGGCGCGATCGTATTTTGATCAGGCGTTATCGATGGAAGTGCATACGATACAGGCGCACTGCAGTTTTTCGCAGCTGGCGCTTCTGGAAGGCAATATGGATGAAGCCTCTCAGGCGTTTATGATGGCGGAGCAGATATCAGCGGATGATCCGACGGTGGTGAAACTGGCGGCGCAGTTCGACATTATGGATGGGGAGTACAAGTATGCGGTGGAGCGCCTGAAAGAACTCAAGACGGCGCAGAGTGCGGATGCGCTTGGAGGTGCCGGGTGGTATCTGATGGCGGTTGCAGAGTCGAGTCAGGGGAACTGGCAGGAAGCCGAAGATGCGCTTTTGATGGCGGAGAAGTATGGGATAATAGACTCACCGGCGTCAGCGGTTGTGGCATTGCAGCGTGCGATGAAAGCCTTTGTCGATGGCAACAACGAGGAGACGGAGCGTCAGCTTGAGCGTGTGGAGCGATTTAAAGAGGGACTCGATCAGAACGACAAGGTGAGATACGACTATTTGTCGGCAGTGATGAGTATTCGTCAGAAAAAGTATCCGCAGGCGAAACTGGCATTAGAAGCCGTGTCGAGTGAATTCAAGACGTTAGGCAGCAATGAGCGCGAGATGATTGTGGAAGGCGGGAAGCTGGATGTGTCGTTTGAGCTAGCGTATGTGTATTACGAGACGGGCAATATGGAAGGCGCGTTGTCGCAGCTCAAGGGGCATAACAGCTCGGAAGCGAAGACGCTGGAGGCGGCGATTCGCCGCAAGCTTGGCTATCAGGCTTTAAAAAACAAGAAATACGATACGGCGTTGGAGAATTTTAATCGACTGAATACGCTTGGGAATGCGACGCCGTCGGATCAGTACAATTTTGTACTTGCGAAGATGCAGGCGAAAAACGTCGCTGATTCGGCGTCATTAGAGCGATATGCACGTCAGAATATTCCCGAGGCGGTATTAAATTACGCGATATATCTGGATGAGACAGGTGATGCAGCGCGAGCGACACAGTATTATCAGCAGTATGTGTCGATGACGAGTGCGCGCAAATCGGAGGATGTTCGCCGCATGCTTTTGACGAAGCAGCGTGTATGGGGTGGAGAGCAGGGAGAATAAGAAATGAAATCGTGGATGTCCCTGATATGGTTATTATTGATTTGTTTTTATCCACTGAGTGCGTTTGGAGAGGTGATCGCGATCTATACGCCGAGTCTGGATTTTAAAGATGGTTCGGAGCGCAATGCGTATATCAACAAGATAGCGAAGATGCTGACGGAAGAGACGGGGATTCAGTGGGAAGGGCAGGCGTTTGCCCGAGCGTCGGATTTCGAGGCAGCCAAATATACGCTGGATGCGGCGATTGTGGATGCAGAATATTTTTCGAGTAAAACGGGAGCGCTCAAGCCGCTTGCGATGCTTTCAGCGAATGGTCAGACGACTCGTCCATTGAAAGTTATTGCGAAAAAAGGCGGGAGTGACAAGCTGTATAAGTATCGAGACAAGAAGCTGGTGGTGGTAGCGAATATGTCGCTTGCGAGTTCGTTTGTAACGGCATCGGCATTAGGTCATGAAGTGACGGCGCAGGAGTATTTTTCATCGATAGACGAAGTTCGAGATGCACGTTCAGCCATCAATGCAGTGGAAATGGGGAAAGCGGATTTGGCGCTTGTTTTTGATGGCTATGATTCGGGGTTTACGACGGTTTATACGTCGTCAGGAGTTGGATTGCCGATCATAGCTGTGAATGGCGCGAAGCTGTATGGAACGCAGCTGGAGAAAGTTCGCCATGCGCTTCAGAATATTAATATTCACACGTCTTCGTTTATCACGGGATCAGCGGCTTATAATGCGAGTGATGCGGCGTCGTATAAGAGGATAGCGAGTTCGCGACGTGCGAGCAGTCTTTCGTATCAGCCGATAGAACCGGAAACGACGAAGATATCGGTATATGCGACGCAGTTGACGGAGCGGGAAGATGGCATTGTGTTTAATCCGTTCCAGGTTCAGTATGTACCGACGATATCGGATTTTGATCGGAAGCTAGAGCAAAGATTGTAAAGGAAAGCGCCATGAAGGTAGTTCCGACCCTAATCAAGGATACGGCGAATATATTATTGCTGGCATCAACGCAGAAGGAACAGCAGGTATTGACGAAAGTACTTTCGGCGACGGGCTGCAATCTTCACGTGGTATCGAACATAGAAGAAGCGGGAGAGGCGATAGCGCGCAACCGAATAGATTTATTTGTTGCGGATTACGATCAGCAGTCGCAAGTCTGTGATGTGTCTGGAGTGCCGGTATTTGATCAATTTTTGTCGAATTTTTCGCAGACGCCTGCGTCAGAATGGGTGAATGGTCAGGCGCGCATATTGCTTCTGGCGTCACGTCGCAAGCGAGAAGAGATGAGCCGCATGTTTAATCTTCCGTTTGCGAGCAATATTGTAGCGTATACGAATGATTTTTCGCCGGAAGAATTGATCGTGACGGTTGGCAAAATCATTCGCAATGACATTTTTGGGATAGAAAAATACCTGTGTTACGGCGCGACGCCTTTGTCGTTTGAGGTCTCATCGAGTCAGCAGAAGGATCCATTGCTGACGTCGTTGTCAGAGTATGTTGCGAACATAGGGATAAATAAAAGGATCATATCAGCGGTTGCGAGTGTTGCGGATGAACTGCTGATGAATGCGATATATAATGCGCCGATTTACAACGGAATACGTCCGTATGCGCATCAGTCGAGAACGATACCGGTGGATTTGCGTCCGGATGAGACGTGTTTCTTTTCGTTTGCGAGTGATGGCCGTCAGTTTGTATTGTCGGTACGTGACAGATTTGGCTCATTGGCGCCGGAAAAGATACGTGGCTATCTTGTTCGGTGTTTTGCGATGGGTGCGGATCAGATAGAACAGAAACGCGGTGGAGCCGGGATGGGATTTTATTTTATCATGGAAAATCTCAACAAGCTGATTGTGAATATCAGTCCCGGACGAGGGACGGAATTTATCGGCATCATCGATATATCGGGATCGTATCGCGATTACATTGAGCGTTATAAATCCTTCCATATTTTTGTTGGCTAAAGACGAAACGGTGAGCATGAGAAACCACTTCAGAGGTAATGGAGTGCCGAGATGAAGTTAAAGACATTGATATTGAGCGGTCTTTTTGCATTGAGCATTATCCCCGTATGTGCCAATGCAGAGGAGCCCGTGCTGGATGAAGGAGAATTAAGTCTTCCAGAGCAAATGCCCTCTAATGACGAAGTCGAGGCCATGGACACGATGGAAGTTCCATCGACGGAACTGGTTGATTATGATGAGTCGTCAGCGGAAGACGATCTCTATGAAGTGTACTACGTTCTGAATGAAGGCGAAGGTTCTGACGAGTATGTGTCAGAAGAAGAGGAAGTCTACGAGGATGAGCTGGTGTTATCGCCATCCGGAGCAGAGGCGAAACTTCCGAATCCGAAGTACGTGGTTCAGTCGATACGAGTGACCGGGAATATGTCGAATTCCCAGGAACGCATATTAAAGATGCTCGGCATAAAAGCGAAAGATCGTCTGACGACGGAACAGCTGGAGGAAGCGCGGGTTCGTCTGGCGATGTCAGGTTTGTTTTCATCGGTGGACATGAAGCTTCGTCCCGGGAGTGAACGCGGGAGTCTATTGATCGAGCTTCATGTTGATGAGAGATCGCATGTACAGATTAATCGCTATTTTTTAGGAACGAGTACGAAATCACCGTTCTGGCTTGGACTTGATACAACGTATCTGGCGCCGTTCGGCACGAATCATCGTTTTAGAATGGCCTTTGGCGCGACGACATCGAATGATTACACGCTTTCGATGAACTATTTGGTTCCGACGTTAGCGAATTATCCTGTATCGCTGATGTTTTCAGTGGAGTCGTTGCATTCACATGAAGACGTGTATGGTGCGTCGTATTTAAGCAAGGACTGGCTTGAGGTTGATGAGCCGCATCCCTTTGACTATCTGGACAAGATGGTGTTTGAACGGCATGGAGCTTCGGTTGGTTTAGGTTATGCGCCGCATGAGTATATTCGCTTGATGCTTCGTATCGAGTACATGAACTTGCTCAGACAGAATGATGATTATCAGCTGGGCCGGTATCTGGATGATTATTTGAAGCCTGTGCATTCGAATTTGACGGCAGTAGAGTTGCATGTGGCGTATGACAGTCGACGAGGACGTGATTTGCCGAATCGTGGACATTTTGTCATGCTTGGTATCAAGGGAACGGCGAATTCAGCTGCGTCCGACTACAACTATTTCCGGATGAACATTGCTCACCAGAGCAACTTTAATATTGCAAAGCAGCATGTCATAAGAATTCATTCGTTTGCCGGGGCATTGTTAGGGGATGCACCATTCTTTGAGAAGTTTTTCTTCAATGATTTTTACACGTTTTCATCGTCTCGCTTCCAGATGTTGAATCCGAGCAATCGAGGCGCGTACGATTTGTTTAAGACGGGTGCTTCAGGGCTTTCGTATGAGGATTTTCTGGTTCATTTGGGATTAACGTATGCGTGGCAGCCATTTGAGCGACGTGCGGAAATCTTTTTCTCGATAGGCGCGACGTGGGCGGATTCGCTTGACGCTAAAGATGTCAATATTGGTGTCCATCCGGAGCAGAAACGGGATGCGTTTCCGGCGGATGTTTCGGCCAATGTCGGGGTTCGCTTTAAGACCGATTATGGCATGTTCAGCATTAGCCTTTCTAACTTCATCGATTTGGTTGCGAGGTAAATCATGAGAAAAATACTTTATACCGTGTTTTTCATCCTGATGTGTCTATTGCCTCAGGCAGCAATGGCTGAAACGGATACTGTTCAGTGTTCGGAAAGCAACAGGAATGTGATTTGCCGCGTGACGATTCCGGAATTTGTGGCGAAAGCGCGCCAGATGCTGACGAACGGGTGGGAAAATACGATTCAAATCCAGATAAGTCTGCTAGACAGCGGGAGCGAAAAAGTCATTTCGAAGAGCCGTCTTGAAGCGACTCAGCGATGCTATCTCGATCCGTTCGAATCGCCGTGCCTGCTTCTTTGGCGTGGGGCGTCGAAATGGCAGCGATATCGCGATGAGAATGCTTTTTTACATGCATTTTCGCATTTCAATATTCAGGCTTTGACGCTTGGGGAGCTTCCAGCCGACAATTACGTCATACGTGTGACGATGGTTGTGGTTCCGAGTGCCCAAAAACGAATGAATTCGATACTGAATTGGGGCAAATCAGGTGATGGCGATTCCGGAGCATCTCTTTGGAATACGAATTCACTGATTGGGTCAGTCGTTCGCAGTCGAGCGGAAGGTATAGAAAATCAGGCTTTTGTGACGACGCTTGACACGACGCAGTTTTATATCGATGTGAGTTTTAATCAGACGCAGAACCAGACGGAAGCTGACAAAGCTTCCGGTGGCGGAGCCTCGGAGTCCGAGCCAAAGTAAGAGAAAACGAGTTTAAAGGCGGCTGAAAGGCCGCCTTTTTTTGTCCAAAGAGAGCCAAACCCCAAAATGTTTAAATCCACAGGAATGCGCCCTAAATTAGCATGCGTTTGTCCATGTCGTGGAGGATTAAAATGAAAAGAAACAGCTTGTTATTACTAAGTATTCCGCTTTTGGTGTCTTGTTCAGGACAGCCGGAGACGGCGACAGAGTCAAAAACATCGACTTTATTGAAGCCGCAGGAAGAGAAACTTTCGACGTGGATTGAATCGATGCAGAAGGATGAAGGGGTATTGGCTTCATTGAATGCGATGCAGCGTAAAGGCGGCAGCGGTGATGGAACGTGGGATGTTTGTGAAGATGCGGACATTGTTTCAGCGATGAAAGGACGGGAATATCGGCCTGTGATCGTACCGAGAGGTCGGGATGAAGTCGCGAAGGGGATAGAGATTTTGAAGGGGATTCCGGAGACGGGATCGACGTTTGTTGCGCCGCATTTGGAAGAGATCGAGAAAATGTATGGTCGAATGACGGATACTCCAGCAAGTGAACGTTTTGAGTGGCAGGATGGGGATGCCGGGGTATTGGCGAAAAATCTCGGGGAGCTTGGGTTTAATCCTGAGGGAAGGGATGATGCGAGCGAAGTCGTGATAGGGCTGTTAAAGAGCGAGAAATGCCGGAGCGTATTGCCGAGATATTGTGAGTTTGCAGAGAGGCAGCAGGCGGAAGCGGCGAAAAGTCATCGCGAAGAGGCGGGGCTTGATGCGCTGCTGACATGTGATTTGACGTTATGGGCGTCGGAACTGAGACTGAATTATCCACAAAATGACTATAAATTTGATCGTTTTCGAAAGTTCATGACGGACGAGAGCATCGTATCGATACGCAAGAAGGCGTTTATCGAAGATTTGTCAAATCGAGGTGTAGAGAAGGCATTTTTGTACATAGCGCCGCCGGATCCGCAGTATGAATTGTTAAAATCGTCGCGCCGCATATATTTGGATGCAATAGAAGCCGGTGGATGGCCGGAAGTGAAGCTGCCAGCGAAGTTTGCGGAGGCAAAGGTTGGCAAGACGTATGATTTTGTTCCGGCTCTTCGGGCGCGCCTCAAGGCGGAGGGGTATCCGGTTGCGGATGTGGAGAGCAATGAATATGACGAGGCTTTGAACAGCGCAGTGATGCTGTATCGAGATGTTCACCAGCTCAATCCGAAGAAAAATGTCGATGCGACACTGGTTAAAAACATGTCGGTCAGTCCGAAGGATCGTCTGGATACGATTGATTTGACGCTTCAGAGGTATCGAGAGCAGGCAATCGGATCGCTTGGTTATTACGTGAAAGTGAATGTTCCGGATTTTTATGTGGAAGTATGGAAGGACGGCAATCGTCAGGCGCGTCATCGAATCGTTGTAGGAAATGATAATCTTCAGAAGGATCCGGAGACGAAAAAAGTCGTTCCTGATCCCGAGACGCTTTATCCGCTTCATCCGAATCGAACGCCGCTTCAGACGTCGAAAATCAATGAGATCATTTATCAGCCGTACTGGAATGTGCCGGAACGGATCAGAGTGGAGGAGCTGGAGCCGAAACTGGCGGAGAATCCGAACTATTATGTAGAAAACAATTATGAAGAAGTGAATCCCGGGACGAAGCTGTATTATGTGAGGGAGCTGCCAAATCCGAAAAATAGCTTGGGGAAAGTGAAGTTTATGTTCCCGAACCCGCACAACACGTATTTGCACGATACGCCTGCGAAGGCGGTGTTTAAGGAGCCGCACAGGGCGCGATCACATGGCTGCATGAGGGTTCAGAATCCGTTGGATTTGGCGGAGTTGCTGTTGAAGAATGATGAACAGTGGGACGAGTCGAAAGTCAAGCAGATACTGAATGCGGATCCGGCGGAGCAGGTGACGATTGAGTTGAAATCGCCGGTGGATGTGGATGTTGTGTATTTGAATTCGCGCGTGGATGACAGCGGGGTTGTGGCATTTTTAAGCGATGTGTATCAGTACGATGCGGTTCGGACGGGAAAGGTCGTGTTAAAGAAGCTGCCGAAGCCGAAGGATTGGAAATAGTGGTTAGTGGTTAGTGGTTAGTGGTTAGTGGTAGAGAGAGGTTTTGTGGGGGAAAACGGCAAAAGGGGAAACAGGCGCGTATTGAGCGAACAGCGAGATAGCGCCTGTGAAAGAGGGCGTATCTTGTGCGCAGCGCAAGATAGCCCGCGCGGCTGCACGGCGGAGCGTGAAGCCGCTTCAAACTTGCCAATCCGTGTTATACGTTGTACAAAACGCAGTGTCTTTTGAACTTCGAAGGAGAAAAAATACATGTCAATTCAAACTTTTGTAACCGTGGCGGCCGTTGCTGCGGGAGAACTGAATGTGCCACTACTGGTAATTATCTTTGGGAGTATGGCGATCATCGCGATATTGCTGTGGCTGCCGTCCAAGGAAATGAAGGCGCTTGCG
Source organism: Myxococcota bacterium (assembly GCA_045599245.1). Lineage (GTDB taxonomy): Bacteria > Myxococcota_A > Bradymonadia > UBA4248 > UBA4248 > UBA4248. Next base: position 25,351 of record JAZRVP010000217.1, on the reverse strand, counting down.
GAAAAAGAGAAGAAAAGCAGTTTAGCGCTGAAAGTGGAAGAAGAGCATGCGACAGAAGAGAAGCCTTTGGAATTGAAGGAGGCGGACGTTGACAAGGAGCAGATGTCGCTTGTGGAACTGAAAGCGGCGAAGCATGCGTCAGCGGAAGATATGTCGAAAGAGGAGCTTCGCAAGCTTCGTCGTGAGAGACGTGCGGATGCGCAGACGGAGAAAGCGAAGCAGGAGCGAAGTGAAGAGAAGGCGGAAGGCGTCGAGAAAGCGGAAGGCGTCGAGAAGGTTGATGCTTCAGATGTGGCAGTTGAAAAGGCCGAGGTTAATGAGGCAGTTTCGAAGGCGGATGCCGAGCTGGAAGAGAAGGCAGAAGAGGCCGTGAAATCGGCAGAGAATGTTGAAGAGAAGGCTGTCGAGGCGAACGGGACGAATGCAGAAATGTCCGAGAGAGAGGAGGTTTCTGAGAAGAAAGAAGACGGGATGAGTTTTGCGCAAGGACTTCTTTCGGATACGGCGATTATGGAAGATGCGAGTGCGGATTCGAATGATTTGCTGGCGTCGCTGTTTGGGAAAGCGTCGAGTGAGACGGACAGTTCGGATTTGAGTTTTGATTCTGGGAGTGAGGAGCTTTCAGGGCCGGCATTTCCGAGTTTGGGATCGAAGCTGATACCGCTCAACGAACTGACGAAAGCGGCAGCCGGAGATATCAGTAAAGAAGAAGATGATGATATTTTTGGCAGTTTAACGAAGCGATTAGCGTCGGATACGGCGGAAAAAAAAACTCTGAACTGAGCGAAGAAGTTATAGAAGAGCAAAGTGCAGTTTCGGAGAGAGCAGAAAAGCCGAGTGATGAAGAGAAGGCCGAAGAGAGGAAGAAGAGTGTCGAAACCGAGCATGTTTCGAGCGTGAAAGAGGCCGTAATCGAGCACACGACGTCGAATAAACGAGCCGAAGAGGGGTGTAAGAAAGAGGAAAAGAAGGCGGTGAGTGAAGACGGAGGGAGAAGTCTTCACGACGGTCTTCAGGCGACACGTTCGAAGGGATTTCTTGCGCAGATAGGAAAGATCTTCAAGGGAGAGCTGAAGAGTTCGGTAGTGGACGAACTTGAGGAGATATTGTTTACGGCGGACATCGGGGTTCAGACGAGTGAGCGACTGCTGGAGCGAGTTACGGAGAATCTTAAGGACAAGGGGGATGGCGCGGCGGCGATGAAGCTTCTTCGCGAAGAGGTGAGGGAGATATTGAAGAGCTGTGAGCGACCGTTAGAGATAGGGCAAGGTTATCCGCACGTGATATTGACGATAGGTGTGAACGGAGCGGGGAAGACGACGACGTTAGGGAAGCTTGCGGCGAAGCTGACGCAGGAAGGGCGGAAAGTGTTGTTAATAGGAGGGGACACGTTCCGAGCGGCGGCGATAGAGCAGTTATCGGAATGGGCGGAGCGATGCGGTTGTGAGATGTACAGTCACAAGCAGGGTTCGGATCCGTCAGGGACGATATTTGACGGGATAAAGTATGCGAAGGAGCATGGATTTGAGGTTGTGTTAGCGGACACAGCGGGGAGGCTTCACAACAAGAAGGAGCTGATAGAGGAGCTCAAGAAGATTCATCGAGTATGCAACAAGGCGCATGAGGGAGCGCCGCATGAGGTATTGCTGGTATTGGATGCGACGAACGGTCAGAATGCGTTAATCCAGGCGAAGGAGTTTGGAGAAGCGATAGATTTCAGCGGGATCATATTGACGAAGCTGGATGGGACGGCGAAGGGGGGAGTAATCATAGGGATATGTGAGGAGTTCCGGAAGCCGGTGTATTATATAGGGATTGGAGAGACGGTATCGGATTTGAGGCGATTTGAAGCGGAAGAGTTTGTGGAAGCGTTATTTTTAGAGGAGGGGAAATAGAGGAAAGGAGAAGAGTGGAAGAACAACAAAGAGAGAAAAAGAATTTGTAGAGTTGCACAAAAGTAACGAAGTGTGATATAGGTAATGAACCCTGCGAAGGAAGCAGAGAGCTGTAACCTACAGGCTCATGGTAGTGAAAATAAGGGCAGCAGTTGAACAACCTGGACCATTGCGAGATGGTACGATGAGGAGCTTATTGATGCGCCGTGTCCTCAGTGTAATGATATTGGCATTGGTAATGATGATGATGCCGGTTTTGGCGGTAAGCCAGGACTTGGAAGAGTCGGAAAGCGAGACGTTATCGGAAGATGGCGGCAATGATGCATTCCAGAGCCGGATCGTTGTCAAGAGTCAGAAGAAGAAGCGTGAGTTTAACGACAAGATTGTGGTTATTCAGCGCAAGCCGTTTATGAGGCGAAACCGAGTAGAGTTAGCGCCGATGTTTTATGGCGGCATAAATGATTCGCTGTTATTCCAGGTTGGGGTAGGCGGTCAGGTGAACTATCATATCTTCGAGTGGTTATATGTTGGGGTATATGGTGGGTGGCAGGACTGGCGTGCTGCGGATCGGAAGATGAACGGTCTATCAGAAGCTTATGATGATATTATTGATGCGACGGATGCGGTTCCGACGACGTCGATAGTAGATGGGTATGTAGGCGGAGTGGTAGGTTTTGTGCCGTTATATGGTAAATTTTCGATATTCAACACGTCAGTGGTTCACTGGGATTTTTCGTTGGGTATTGGTGGTGGAACGGTGTACACGCGAGCGAACGGGTTCAAGGGAGCTGGTTTAATCACGGTGGATCATCGTTGGTATCTACTGAAGTGGCTGAGCTTGAATGTTGGGTTGAAAGGATGGATCTACTATGAAGATATTGGAAGCCGTGAAGGTGTATTTACGCACTGGCAGGCGGGTATTGGAGTAGGTTTCTGGCTTCCGGCCTCGTGGACATACAAGTCGGAATGGTAGTTTGAGCGCGTTAGCATTTAGTTTTTTTTATGTATGAACGACAGGGCACTTTGTGAGACGAAGGGACCTGATAAAATAAGGATGGGATTACGCATGAAGCGGTGGATTGGCCTTCTGGCGTTGATCGTATTATTTGCATTCGCATTACCTCAGACATCATTCGCAGATGACGAAGAAGGCGTATCGAGCCTTGAGAAAGGGGATCCGATCCGTCATCTGATGCTGCTACGTTCCGGTCGATTTGAAATACAGCCGATGGCGCAGTTTGGCATCAATGAGTCGTTTAATCAAACGATAGGATTTGGGGCCAACTTGGCGTATTATTTTACGAACTATCTTGGGCTAGGTCTTTCATTTGTCTATAATCCGTTGCATTTGGACGGAGATGAGTTGGAAGCAGTCAAGAAGTCGGATTATGATGCGGATGTAAGAAATACGCTGGCAATTGCGCAGCCGACGATGAACTTTGACGTAGGTCTTTATTATGCGCCGATGTATGGTAAGTTCTCGGTATTTGGCTGGATATTGAACTATGACTTCCATATTTTTGGAGGTTTTGGTGCAATCATCATGGATAGCGAATGCGGAGCTGGCGGTAGCGTATGCAAGTTAGCGATAAATAACAATCTCGAAGGACCCAAATTCGCAGGTGTTGTTGGACTTGGATTTAGACTTTTCTTCAACAACTTTGTAGCGATGAACTTCGAATTCAAAGACTATTTGACGAAGTATGCAGATTTTTCACGTGGTCCGGCGGATGATCGAGCGAGATTTAAGAATTATGCAGTCGGAACAATAGGTGTCAGTCTCTTCTTCCCGATTAACGTGTATATGTCGAAATAAACGATTTGATTTCGGCGAAAAAAGCGAGGCTTGCCTCGCTTTTTTTGTGTCAAAAGCAATCCTATGAAACTGCGAATTAGTGTTTTTCTTCTTCTTTCTGCAGCGAGTGTTTCTTGCACGTCATCATCCGGTAATGAGCAGGAAATGCTCATGTCTGTTGAACCGGAGCAGGCATCCGCGCCTTGCATTGAGAAACAGGAACTCAATATTTCCCCAGAATTGGCTGAGATATTTGAAATTTTGACACCGGAAGAAAACCTCTCTGCTAAGCATGAGGATTTAGGTAAACCAGTTTCTAAAGATGCGATAAACGGGATTTCATCTGAAAATGAAATGGATAATTTCACCACGTCAGATGTGAATAGTTCGTGTTTGATGAGTTTGTTAAAAGAAAGCCCGGAGGCTGTGAATGCAGAAGATTCAAAACGTAACGGGTTGGCTTGTTTGTCGTTTGGGCGAGAGATTGATGTGCCTGAGTTTGTTGCCTCCTCGATTCAGATTATTGGCTTAAAACAAGGGAAAGCTGCGATTTTTTATGAGGATGTCGATGGCCGGGCTGGTGTGATATCGGTTGGGCAAAATGAGGATGAACGACATGAACTGTCATTGCATGGCCAAATTGGCTGTGCAGAAGTATTGGAACATGGTGTTCGATATGGATTGATAGAGAGAGAGGCCAAATCAGGGGCTTACACCATTCGGTTCCAGGTGATGGATGATAAGTGGCAAGTGAAAAAACGCGAAGGCTGGAACGGTGGAGGCAATAGTTTTTCTGTGTTTCCGGGAAGTCGTTGTGTCATCGTTGGAAAGGGAGAGGCTTTTGTTGTAGGGTATAAAGAACGCCATGGTAAGCCGCCCTATCACGGTGTATTCAGGACACAAAAGAAAAAGGTGTCGCTGGTATTACCGGGAGAACATCCAATTTTGAGTGAGAAGTTGTCTACCAAAGAACTGTTGGGGAGGGTTGTCGTTCACGATGCGGATGAAACGAGTCATTGGTCTGATGTGATTTATATCGAAGGTGAAAAAGGCGGATTAGAGGAAAAGGAGCGTGCAGACTTTATTGTACGGTATGAGGATAGTGTTCGAAAGTTTGATAAATATGGATGTATGAAGCCGTCAGATGGAAAAACGGTTGAGTGCCCGTCCTTGAAAGAGGAATTGAGTGGAGTCGTTGCACTTCCGGGAATGTGTTTGAATGGTGAGTGTTATCAATTGATAACAAAAGAAAAAACACAGATTATTAAGTATTTTGATGAAAAAATTATTAATACTTATGAAATGGATAATAATATTCGGTTTGTGAGCACAAATGTGGACGGTGAGTGGCATCTTTTTTCGTATGAGATGCATTCTCTTAAACCGGATGTCGGGTCTGGTTTAAGAGAAATGAGTGTGAAATCCGGCTGTCAGCTTTGAGAAAATTAATCGGCATCCGGATCGTTTGGATCATTTGTTCCCTGAGAAATGATGCCGTATTTTTTCATGAGTTTTCTGAAGTATTTTCGGTCGATGTCAGATTCTCTGGAAGCCTGAGAAATGTTGTAGTTGTTTCTTTCGAGAAGGGTTTTGATGTACTCGCCTTCGAAATTAGCGAGCCATTCTTCTTTAGCCTCTTTAAAAGTTTTGTTTGAGTAATCGAGAGGTTGAGGGAGGGCTGGCGTGTTTTGTTGAGGTGTATTTGATGGTTGAGAAAGGGAAGGTGTCTGTATTTGATTTTGAGTATCGGTTGAAGGTGGATTTGGTTGAGGATTTAGAGAAGAAGTTTCGTTAATTGGAGGCGTGAAAGAGAGGCATTTTGCGACGTGATCGGGCAGATCTGAGAGTTCGATGCAGTCGCCATCGGCTAGGGAACAGGCGCGTTCGACGACATTAAGAAGTTCACGAACGTTTCCCGGCCATGAGTAGTTTGTCATGGCATTGAGTGCTTCTCTGGAAATGGAGCGAAGTTTGAGGTTTGCGTTTAAGTCTCGATTGAAAGAAGAGTTTTTAAGGAAATGTTTGACGAGAAGTGGGAGGTCGTCGATACGGTCACGCAGAGGAGGGAGGAAAAGTCTGACGACGGAGAGTCTGTAGAATAGGTCTTCGCGGAAACGGTTATTTCGGACTTCGTCTTCAAGTTTTCTATTTGTTGCGGCGATGACGCGAACGTCAACGGGAATAGCTTTAGCGGCGCCGACGCGTTTGACTTCACGTTGTTCGAGGACACGGAGCAGTTTTGGCTGAAGTTCGAGGCTTAATTCGCCGAGTTCATCGAGGAAAATGGTGCCGCCCTGGGCGAGTTCGAAGAGTCCCTGTCGGGTCATGATTGCGCCGGTAAAAGAACCTTTTTCATGTCCGAATAGTTCAGATTCGATGAGGGATTCAGGGACGGCGCCGCAGTCGAAGACGACGAAAGGTTTTTTAGCGCGCAAGCTCATTTTATGGAGAGTGTGAGCGATGACTTCTTTACCAGTTCCTGTTTCGCCTTCGATGACGACGGTGGCATTTGTGGGCGCAATTTTTTCGAGGATGCCATAAATCTCGCGCATTTTGACATTACCGCCGATGATGTCGCCAAATTTTTCGTCATTAGATGGAATGACAGCGACTTCTTCGTCGAGTGGTTGGAAAATGAATTCGGATTCACCGAATCGCAACAGGCAGCCAGGGGCGAGATAGGCCTCTTTTATGCGAACCTGATTGACCCATGAACCGTTTGTGGAATCGAGATCGCGGATGATGTAGGCGTCTTCCGTTTGAATGATTTGAGCGTGATATCTGCTGACGGTATCATCTTTAATGACGAGGTTGTTATCGTCGAGGGAGCCGATTGTGATGAGACCGTGTTCAAAGATCCATTCTTTTCGATTCGTTTTTTGTTGAGTAACGATTCTGCATTTTCGCAGATGAATGGTTGTAGGTTTACCTTCAAGGTAAGAAATTTTAGTTGGTGAGATATAGTCTTGAAATTTACTGGCCATAGAATTCATTGCCTCATGAGGAAAAGAAACGGGAGGCATTATGCTTCATAGAGGGGAAGTGGTCAAGAGTGGGGTGGGGTATATTGACCCCAATCTTTAGTTAATAATTAATAATTGTGTGGTGGTTAGTGGTTGGAGGTTAGTGGTTAGTGATTAGTGGTTAGTGGTTGTATGAGAAAAGAGCCGTGCCGCGTCACGGCTGTACAGTTGGTGGATTAGAAAAGTGGTTAGTGGTTAGTGATTAGTGGTTGTATGAGAAAAGAGCCGTGCCGCGTCACGGCTGTACAGTTGGTGGATTAGAAAAGTGATTAGTGGTTAGTGATTAGTGGTTATATGAGAAAAGAGCCGTGCCGCGTCACGGCTGTACAGTTGGTGGATTAGAAAAGTGGTTAGTGGTTAGTGGTTAGTGGTTAGTGGTTGAGAAAAGAGCCGTGCCGCGTCACGGCTGTACAGTTGGTGGATTAGAAAAGTGATTAGTGGTTAGTGGTTAGTGGTTAGTGATTAGTGGTTGTATGAGAAAAGAGCCGTGTGGCGACATGGCTGTACAGTTGTTGGTTGGTGAGAGTGAGAAGGTGCATAATGGAAAAGACTCGCGTATGAAATAGCGAGTCAGGTCGGTCGTATGCGAAGCTAGACCGACAGCGTAACTGTATTGGCGTAGCCGATAGGTTACGTTCAAAAAGTAAAAAAAAGTTGACAAGAGTGATTAAAGTTAATAAAAGCGCGCTCGCTTTGATTGAGCGTAGCGAGATTGAAGTGACAAAAAAAGGGGCGTTAACTCAGCGGTAGAGTGCCATCTTCACACGGTGGAAGTCACTGGTTCAAATCCAGTACGCCCCATATAGAAAGCAGCTTAATAGGCTGCTTTTTTTTTATACCTAGCCAGCAGGAGAGAAGCATGGGACGAGCGCTCACGATAGAGGATCTTTTTAACATTGAGCGGGTGTCACACCTGTCAGTATCGCCGGATGGTCGTTATGGGTGGATATCGACGAAGCGAATAGATTTGAGTGAGAATCGTACGACGATATGTAATTATCGGATAGATATATCGAAAGGGACGATAGAAAGTGTAAATTTGCATGAGAAAGGGGCGAGTGAATTTTCATATTCAGGCGATGGAGAGCATCTGTTTTTTAGTGCGGATGGGCAGATATATATATCGGATAATTCTGGATGTGGTGTGAGGGTGTTGACGCATGGTCATGGTGGTGCTTCATGTCCGGTGGCGTCGAAAGATGGCCGATATGTATTATTTACGCGAACTGTATATATGGATTCGCGAGTTCAGGCGTTATATGAGGAAACGGGAAAGGCGCCGGAACTCGGGGTTGTATCGGGGGTATGTCATCCGAAAGCGAGTGTACGCGTTGCGGATCGATTAATGTATCGTCATTGGGACAGCTGGTCGGAAAATAAGAGAAATCATTTATATATTGTTGATGTTGAGAGTGGCGAGATGTCGGATTTAACGTCGGAAGATGCGGATGTTCCACCGATAGCGTTGGAATCCGGATGTGATTATTCATTTTCGCCGGATGGAAAGAAGATAGTTTTTGTAAAGAATCCGGATGAGATGATAGCGCGATCGACGAATAACAGTATATATATGATGGATATTGAAGGTGTGAAGGGAGGAACGGTTCGTCGGATATCGACGACGGATGGCTGTGATACAGGTCCACAGTTTATATCATCGCATGAAGTTGCGTATTTTTCTATGCTGAAACCGAGCTGTGAGTCTGATCGTGTGCGTCTGAAAGTGTATGATTTGGAGAGTGGAAGCACGCGTATATATTTAACGGATTTTGAACGATGTCCTGAATATTTTGTGCGTTATGATGAAGAGAGTTTATTGTTTAGTGCGCAGGATTTTGCACATGTATCGTTATATCGATTAAACCTAACGACGGGCGAAGTTGAGCAGCTGACGCAGGGGCGAAGTTATACGAAAGTTGCATTTGGAGGAGGGAAGTTACTGGCGGGACTGGAGTCACTGGAAGCGCCGATGGAAATTGTATTATTGAAACATCTGGAGCATTTTGAACCTCGTATAAAGCTTGGAGAGGAAAAGGTCACAGGCGAAGAAATATATCAGGTCACGAAATTTGGAGATGTGCTTTCGGATGTAGAAATGCATCGCGGAATATGTACACATTATCGTTACAAAGACGAGATATTGGAAGGATATATTGTGACGCCTCCGGGATTTGATGAGAGTCGTCGATATCCGATGATATTGTTAATTCACGGTGGTCCTCAGGGGGCATTTTTAGACAGTTTTCACTATCGATGGAATGTTCAGATGTTTTCTGCGCGAGGAGCGGTGACTGTATTTTGTAATCCGCATGGATCGACGGGATATGGTCATGCATTGACGGAGTCGATCAGTAATCACTGGAGTGATGAATGTCCGGAAGCAATTATGACTTTTGTGGATCATGTATTAAAGGAAGTACCGCAGATAGATTCGGAGCGACTGACGGCAGCAGGGGCGTCATTTGGCGGGTATATGATCAACTGGCTTCTTGGGCACACCGATCGATTTAAGGCATTTGTCAGTCATGATGGAATATTTAACACAGAGATGTCAGGCTATATTACGGATGAGCTTTGGTTCTGTGATTATGAGTTTGGCGGAACGCCGTATGATGTGCCGGAATCGTATGAACGACATTCTCCGCATCGATATGTTAAGAATTTCCGGACGCCGACGTTGGTTGTTCAGGGGGAACAGGATTTTCGATGTTTTATCTCGGAGGGAGTTGGGTTGTTTACAGCACTTCAGTATATGGGTGTAGAGAGCCGGCTGGTGTATTTTCCGAATGAAGGCCATTGGGTTCTCGATCCTGCGGACAGTTGTGTATGGTATGATGAGGTTGTTGGCTGGTTGATGAAGCATGTATAGTGAGTCTTAAAAAAAGGCACATCAAATGAAGTGCCTTTTTTTTGATGAAAAATGTTGGAATGATTAATTGTTTTTTCTGGGGTTTTGCCCCTGTCCTGAGTTCGCAATATGAAATGCACTTCGTTTCCCGAGCCTGTCTCACCCCTTTGTCACTACGTGACGTTCCCCCTCTCCATTATGGCGAGGGGAATTTAGGGTAACATTTCATTTGCTCACTGGGCTCTGCGATGCCAGCCGTCCACTGGACGCCTGCCTTCTCGGCCCCTCCAGCTTTCCTCATTTGTTGCCTTAATATTGTGTTTTATTCAGAGGTTTCCTAGGGAAGGTCTGATTTATTATTTTTCTGGGGCTTTGCCCCAGGCCCCACCAAAGGACTGAGTCCTTTGGAATCCTCAATTTTTATAGGTGGTATAAGCCTTTTGAGCTGCCTAACCATGATTCCCCGCCGGGGCCACACCCCCGGCTCTCATCACTTTCTACCTTAAAACATCGTTTTATTCAGACATTTCCTAGAGATGGAAAAGAAAATAAAAGTTAGCGGCAATGATGAGGATGGCAGTTGCGATTGCGATTGTTAAGATTTTTTTATTATTTTGAAAATGATTTGTGGGGACGACTTGTGTTTTGAGAGAGAAGGGTGCGATGAGTTGGTATTCGAGCGACTGGAGATCAGTGATCATTTCTGCTGCGGAGTGATATCGTTTTTTGGGGTCTTTTTGAAGAGCGCACTGAATGATGTGAGCGATAGGGGATTTAAGGAGCCATTCAGGGATAGGGATGGGTTGATCGGAAGTTGCGAGTTTGAGTAGGGCGTGGGTATCTTTAGGGAGGGGGGATGAGCCTGTAAGCATTTCGACGAGGATGATGCCGACGGCAAAGATATCGACAGCGGGCGTAGGAGCGTCACCGAAGAGGAGTTCAGGGGCGAGATATTGTGGAGTTCCCATAATTTTTCCATCCTGAGTGAGGCGTTGTGTGTTGATATATTTAGCTTTAGCGATTCCGAAATCGAGGACTTTGATGAAATCTTTTTCACCGATGATGTTTCTGATGAGGACATTAGAAGATTTGATATCTCTGTGAGTGATACCTCGTTCGTGTGCTTCATGAAGGCTTTTAAGGATTTGAATGGCGATATGAATGGCGCGTTCGATAGGGAGGGATTTTTCTTTAGAGATGAGAGATTTTAAGGATAAACCATCGATATATTCCATGACGATAAAGAGATGTTCGTTATCGACGCCGGCGTCGATGAGCTGAATGGTATTGGGATGGATGAGATCTTTGATGATATTTGCTTCGAGGAGGAAGCGTTTCATGACGGAAGGGTCTTTTTGAGAGCGCAGTCTTTTAAGGGCGACGACGCGATCGACACCGAGTTGTCTTGCGCGATAAACGACACCGTAACCGCCTTCTGAAATTTGGGATAGAATTTCATATTTTGAAGCGACGACGGAGCCTATGTCGATTTGAGCGGAATTTGCTCTGAATGATTTATTTTGAGGATCGATAACGGTGTCGTTGTTATTCGGGGCATCGTTGATGGAGATGCTCATATTTGGATTGAGAGGCGAAACGATATTTAGATTTGGTGCAGATTGAAGTGTGGATTGAAGGTCATCGTCAAAGCAATCGGGCAAAGTATGAGGAGTGTTTATTTCACCATCGGGTTGATTGTTATTATGTTTGGATGAATAGCAAGGAGTTATTTTATCAAAAGACGGAGCCGGATCGAGGTCAAGAGAGAGCGTTTCTTCGTCCATTCCGTTCCAGGCATTGATATTGACTGAGGGATGTGAGTTGTTTTCATTTAGGGGATGAGAGGAGCGACAATTGAGAGGTTCTAAAAGCAGGTCAGTCGAAATGGGAGTCTGACGAATAGGAAGAAGATTGTTATTGGACTGAGTATCAGCATTAGCGAGTTGATATTTATTAATGACGTCCAGTGTTTGATAAGAAACATGTCTATCCTTGAATGTGTTGTTCATCATGCACTCCGTAGCAAATGTAGGGAACCTCTGATGGGCTGAGCCCTTTGGAAGCTTCAATATTTTAGTGGGTATAAGTTTTGGTGGTTGCCTGACTATTATTCATTGTCGGCCTCTCGTCTCTCGTCAATTTTTACTTTAGAATTGTGTTTTATTCAGATCTTCCTTTGAAGGTGAGGGGAAATTGAATAAAGAGTTTTTTCGATATTACTCTTGTGTTGCATTCTTTTGATGAATAAATTCATCATTGTTAATTGATGAATATGATCTATGAATGATAACCATAATAATTAGTCAAATAATGTGCAAAGGGCTGAAAAAGTTGGCTTGTTTTAGAAAAAAGGATAAGAGAAGGCTTTTATCATACGTTCAGTGTGATAAGAAAATGCCTCATGGTGTATGAGGTACAGATCAGGGATGAAATGAGGCACAGATCAGGGATGAAGCTGAGCAGTAAGGTAGTCAGGAACGGAGTTGGAACATTATTATGGATGTTCTGTTTGCCAGTATTATCAGGATGGACGCAGGAACTTCATCATTTTGAGTCCACAGAAAAGGGGATGGTGATCGAATCCGTCGATGAGGTGCCGAACCCTGAAAGTGCGTTATTATCGGAGCAAGTGCAGGCGTCAGTGCCGTTATTTGATGGGAGCACAGAGTCAGCATCCGAAGAAAATGGGACGACATGGCATGAAGTCATCGGGGCATTTTGGACAAGATTTATAGGTGTTCAAAATGATGATGTGCAATCGGTGGATCCTGAACTGGCGGAGATGGCTGGCTTTAAGGACGGTTTAACGGCGACGTCTAAAACGTCGCAGCAGATTGCGTCGTTATCTCAAAGTCATTCGCTGAAAGTGATGCTCGATTTGTATGAGAAGTATCGAAACAGCAGCAATGTATCTGTCGAATGGGTACTTGATGATGAGTTGGAGGCACTGTTTTCTTCAACGGAACTGACGGCTGAGGAGAAGCTGGGGATTTATCAGGCCATTCATCCATTGTTGGTTAGGCAGGCTCTTGGTGCGCAATCTGTTGTTTCTGCCAGAAAGCTGAGGTATTCCGGACAAAGCATGAGTCGTCTTCATATCGAGCCTATGGGGATAGAGTGCGTTTTTGGCCAGAGAGGGATTAAATTTGGTCTCGATAGTCTTGATGAAGGGCAGAAACTCAATGGTCGAATGATTGAAGTGGCTCCATCGGATGTTTCTGAGTATGGTTTTGAATCGAGTCAGATGGTTTGTTCAGCAGTTCCATTGGCGGCTTCACAAGAACATTTAATTGATGATTTTCAAGATGTGATGACGGAAGCACTTGTGGCACTGAATGCTAAAGACAACGATTACATCATCGAGAGCATTCATCGGCTTGATACCTATCTGATGGGGATAAGTCGTCGTTTAGGATATGTGGCATCCTGGAATGAACACTGGCATGACGCACCGATATCTGACTGGTTGTGTCGTCTTCATGTGATAAGTCTTTTGCTTTTGGAGCAGGATCGTTTTGCGGAACTCTCGTCATTGGAACGAAGCATCCAGGCGGCTTTTCCCAAGAATGGTTTTTATGATCGTGTGGTCAGTCAAGGAATGTGTCAGAAGCATCTTCCCGGTGGATTTCGCGAAACATTTAGTCGTCTGACGAGTGAAAATGGGAACAATTACGATTGGATAGCGAAGCATTTCAGTCCGAAGGGGTTAAAGAAGCTGGACAAGAATTTTTCCTCGTGGACGAAGGTTGGAAAGAAGAAAAAGGAGACGAAGGCCATTTTTGATCGTCGGCTGCTTGCGTCGTGGACTGCTTGGTGTCTTGGTGATTATGGGCGTTCGGAGCGATATGCGGGGAATGTAACTGAGAACCGTTCCCGGATTGTCCATCCACAACTACATTCGTTTGGCGTGATGCTAAGTGCAGTCCGTGGCGAAGTCATGGATCGAGAGGCATTGGAGACGTATGTAAGGGTTGTTCGGTTGAAAAGTCCAGCTCTTGTGTATCAGACGTTGAGTGAAGCCGGCCGATTTTGGAACAAGGAAATGAGGCAGCTTGCGGTGGATGTGATAAGGCAGTATCCGCCGGGGGATGCGGGTCCGCAGGCGGCCCGGCTTTATCTTGAATACAGTGAAGAGATGCGTGATGGAATGTCGGCTGCGCATCGGATTGAAATCGACAAATGGCTTGAGACAGAGGTTCGTTTGGCTGAATCGGATACGGGGGCTTCACGTCGTCGTCTCGTGTGGTTGGACGATCTGGTGTCTAATGAGGATTGGCCTGGTATAGTCAGATTGTCTGAAATAGCCGGTGGTGATATCACCCATGTTCCGTATCGAGCGTTTTGGAAAACTGCCGGTGAAATGGCCAAAACAGTGATCGAGGCTGGTGAGATGCCGAAGACAGAGGAGATTTATCCAGAGTGGGAGAATTGTTTTTCGACGGCAGATTCTCCACAGATGTGGCTTACAATCGCGAGCACATGTCTGTCGAGCCCATAGAAGTTTCATGAGGAGAGGGTTTAGAAAAGTTGTGATGCGCCAATGACCAAAAAAGCCGACGAAAACGTCGGCTTTTTTTATCGTTTGATGTAATGAGGAGCCATTGTTGGATCCGTGATGTACCATTTCTCTTTGAGGCGGACCATTGGGATCAGCCAGTATTGTCCATCAGCATATTCGTGCAGGAGCAGAAGCGCGTTCTGGCTTTCAGAACCGCAAACGGTTCTGGCTTCGAGAATCGGGATGGATTTAAAGCGTTTTGGAATAGCTTTATTCCATTTGGGAAGAGGTTTCCAGAGGTCATTTAGATCGAGGTCTTCGATGTCGTCGTTAGAACGAGCCAAAACGGTCATTGCTTTTCCCGTGCATCGTCCGGCTTTGGCGTTGAGATATGCCTGAAGCGTAGTCTGAGGAGTCTGCTGGTTTGGAGGAAGAAGGGCGGGCAGGAAAAAGAGAAACAGAATGAGGCCGATGATGATAATTGCAGCCCCGACCGGCGGCACCACGAGGGTAAAGATAATGCCGATGAGGATAGGGATAAGAGGGATGGCAACAGGGACAATAATATCGTAGAGGGGGTCCCGTTTTCTGGGTTGCATGTCAGAGTCTTTTGGCAGAGGTATATCGATGGTGTACCGTTTGTCAAAGACGTAAGGATGAAAACCCGCAATGAGAGATTCGTTGATTGCTTTTGTAGAGCTGGCTTTGACTTCGGCCTTCATTTTTTGTTTTTCGAACTCTCGCATTTTTCGAAGGCCGTCCTGATTGAACTTGTAAGCGATGCTGTTGACGCTTCGAATGAGTTCGACGGGTTCATCGGCTTCAGGTTCGGGTTCAGGTTCAGACATACTGCTTGGAGGGAAGAGGTTTTCGTCATTGTAGGACGGGAGAGGCTCTTCTTTTCGCTGAACGCGCAGTTTTCGTTTTTGGCTTGGGATTCTGAAAGAATCATCGGAAATCGGGCTTTCGCATCCCAGAAGCGTAGATGAAGTCGATGACTCCGACTCGCTGACTTGCAGGATCTGATTTTCCATTTCGGATGAGAGATCATATTCAGAATGACTTTCAGCTGGTTGAGTATTTCTAGCTTTTTTTGTTGTCTGGATTTGTTCTTCAGGCTGGCTGATTTTGTTTTTTCTTGCCATCTGAATTTGTTCTTCCAGAGCATTGGCCATGGAGAAGTCGTATGAGCCGGAGTTCCCGCCTCTCATGTTTTTCATGGGCAGAAATGTCTGTTCATTGAAATCAACGCTTTCGACTGCATGTTGAGGCGTTGCCGTGGCGGTTTGTTTGAGTTCATCTTCGGTCAGTGCGATACTGCTTGGGCTTTTAAGCCCGACTGCAATAAGTCCGGATGCGGAGTTAAGAGGTTTTGGCTTGGCACTGGAGGCCGGCTGAGTTCGGGGGGCTGAGCCATTTTCGCAGAAATCGCGGATATTGGCGAGGATGGCAGAGTAGTCTGCTTCATCCTGAGGCGTCATGGCATGAAATTGCAGGTAGAGGGCGAAGTCGGATTTTGTGGCTTTATGAATATCCTTGCACAGGAAATTACAAAAATCGCGGCAAACTTCCTGTGTTCTCGCGATTTCATGAGCTGCAAGCTCTCCTTTGTTCTGCAGAAAGATGCCGAGTTCATCGACTATGGTTTCGACGAGGTTTTCAAACGGATCGTTCCATGCCATAATTGTCAAAAGCCTTTAAGAAAGAGTGTTATGAGCTATAAAAGGGCGGAAATAATACCGATAGAACCGATGAGGATGAACAGAGAACCGACGATGGTTTTGAAGGTGACGAGTCTGTCTCCGAGGCATGAACGAATGAATGAACCGGAACCAAGAACAAGAGCACACCATGCTGCGCTTCCTGTCGCGACGCCGAGGACGATGATAGGATAATTTCCTTGTCCGGTGAGGTTAAGTGCGGGAAACAGATACAGCATAAATGCGAAAGTGGCCGGAGATACAGACAGAAGAAAGGATGTGATGAAAAGACCGATGAGAGCTCTTTTGGACGAAGGTTTTGGCGTTTTTCGTCTGGCAAGTATGATGACCCCGCCGAGTGCCGCGAAGACGGAACCGGTAATTATCTGAAAGACATTCCGATGACTGAGAATGCTTTCATAGAGCATTCCCAAACCAATGAGCATGATGATGGATGAGAAAATGTCAGCCACGACCATGCCGCATGCACAGACAAAACCAGGCTTTTTTCCACGAGAGACTGTAGTTTCAAGACACATCAGTCCGACGGGACCGACAGGAATGGCAACGACTAATCCAACCAGAAGACCTTTGAACAATAACTCAAGCATTTAGAACCGGGAGACTCCTCCTCCCACAAACCAGCCTGCCTTTTACCACAGCCCGAGATAATACTCAAACACCGCAATATTCAAATTGCCTAGAATACGAAACTATTCAGCCAGGGGTAATTCACAAATCTTCTGAAATATGAGCAGAGATTGGTGAAAGACGGATTATTTCGCAATTATAAGGCAGAAAATGCAGAGCGCCGGGCGGTGGGTCCCCGGCGGGGAATAATTGTAAGGCACCTCCAAGAGTTTCTATCCACTGAAATATTGAGGTTTCCAATGGGCTCAGACCTTTGGTGGGGGGCGAGGATTTTCGCCATTTAGTTGACGATGGTCTGAAGAGTCGTAGCTTCGGTCAGCCATTCAAAATTATCGATAAGGACGAGGGAATCTCTCTGATGTCCCCAGCCGTTTCCTTTTGAAGCATCCCTGTCTCCGGCATCAAAAATGATGAGATCAAGCGTGAATTCTTCGGCTCCGTTGACGGGTACCGTTGTCTTGAGCCAGTCCGTTGCTCCCGCCTGTTTGACGTCATAAACATAGGCCTGGACGTTGTCGCTGCCGTCCTTGCACGAACTGCATCCCTTTGGTTTTTGGCATGCTGTCGGGTCACATTCCGTAAAGAAAGCATTGTTGACGGAAACGGGATTGTGATTCGCGTCAAACGAAATGTTGCGATCGGCCGGAATTTCCGGACTTGATGCGTCGGTCATGGCGAGGAAGAAGTCGTTGTAGTTGTTGCAGACGTAGCTGGGATATTCCTTGGAGAAAAATTTGAAAAGGAAGGAGAAACCTTTTGCCGTCGACGGCGCCTTGAGTCGGAGGCGCAGCATGATCGAGTCGTTTGCGCGTTTGTGTTTGCTTGCCGCCGGATCAAAGCAGATGTTGCTTACGGGAAGATATCCGTCGTGGGCATTGATGAAACTGGAAGGCGCATCGACTTCTGTTCCAGAGCAGTCCTTGAACCCCGTATTTTCTTTTCCCTGCGCCTTTCCGGAGGCGAGAACTGCCATGGTGCCGTTAAGTGCCTTGACGACGCCGCCCAGATCGGTTGCCACAGCGGCCTGTTCAGCCGGAGAAATCAGCGTGGTGTTGCCGCAGACGGACTTGTTGCCTGTTGCAGGAAGCGGCGTTCCGTCGGCGAGCAGGAACTGGGCGGAAATCAGTCCATATCCGGCTGTTTCGGTATCGGTGCAGATATCCATGGCTCGAGCCATCAGAATGGCGTCATTGGCAGTCAGAGCCTGATTGGCCGTGAAAACATGTGCTTCTGTCGAACAGAGCACGTCGTCGTTTTCATCGGTCATTCCGTCGCAGTCGTCGTCGATGCCGTTTCCCGGAATTTCAACGGCATTCGGATTGACCAGAGCCGGGTTTTCCGCCATGCAGTCGGAACGGTTGTCACAGCAGTCCATCCCCGGTCCAAAACCGTAATAAAATCCGTCCCCGTCATCATCAATCGGTTCGTCAATCATTCCGTCACAGTCGTCATCGATGCCGTTTCCCGGGATTTCTTTGATGGGGGCAATGAAGTTTTCACAATAGAAAAAGCTTCCGTTTTCGCACGTCATCGTTCCGGCCCTGCATCGCCCGACGCCTTCTGTTCCTTCTTCTCCCCAGTAACAGCTGGCAGTCGAACCGTTGACGCATTCGCACGTATCGACGGCACTTTCGCATCCGTTCAGGGCGTTTCCATCGCAGTCGGAATAGCCTTCTATACACGTGCATCGCGAGTCGCTGCATTCCATGTTGGTGCCGCATGTCGAATTGCATCGCCCGCAGTGGCTTGAATTTGTCGAAATGTCGACGCAGTCGCCTTCACAAATTTTCACATGATTTCCAGTGCATGACGTGACGCATGAACCGTTCAGACAATAGGCTCCCGGATCGCACTTCGTGTCACATCGCCCGCAATGGGCGACATCCGAACGGAAATCGACACACGCATCGTCGCAGCATCCATGCGCACACGACATTGTGGCGCACGTTTGAGCAACAGGAACCGGATCCGGCGTAATCACAGGATCGGGCTTGGCCGGCGTCTCTTTGTCGGCGCTGGAATTGTCTGCACATGCCGTTGCAAGTAGTGCCAGAATGAAAAAATGCCAGAAATGCTTCATGAAAAAGACTCCTCAAGCGGTTGCGTGGTCAGTGACAGTCAAAGGCCGTTCAAAACTTTCTTCATAGCGACGTCATGCTGGATTGTCGAGTAAAAACAAAGCATTTAAACATGTCTATGTTTGGTGTTTAATGATTTTATTTTCATGTGAAATAAAGTCATGTATACTCTGCGAATGTTTGGCCGACCTATTCGCCATAGCGAATACAGCCGGCCGGCGCCGCTATTGGCATACGCGTCGCCAAAATGTATAGAGGTGTACATGCGAACCATATTTCACTGTGATATCAATAATTGTTTTGCAAGCATAGAAATGGCCCTTAATCCTTCACTTCGCCGTTTCCCTGTCGCCGTGTGCGGCGATCCGGCTCAGCGTCGCGGCATTGTACTCGCTAAATCCGAAACGGCTAAAAAATGCGGTGTTTCAACCGGTGATCCTCTGTGGCTGGCCAGGCAAAAGTGCCCAAATATTCATTTTGTTTTGCCGCATTTCGATGTTTATGAACAGTATTCCAGACAAATCAGGTGTTATTATGAGCAGATAACGTCACAGGTCGAACCGTACGGCCTCGACGAATGCTGGCTCGATGTTACCGATGAGGTTCTGCATTCCGGAAGACCCGCCGAGGAACTGGCCCATCGAATCCGAATGGACATTCACCGGCTTTTTGATGTCACGATTTCGGTTGGCGTGAGCTTTAACAAGGTTTTGGCGAAGCTGGGTTCAGATCTGAAAAAACCGGATGCCGTGACGTGCATCGAGTGGGCAGATTTCAGACAGCGGACGTGGCATCTTCCCGTCGGAGCTTTGCTCGGCGCCGGCCGCTCGACTCAGGAAAAACTTCGCCGAATAGGCATTCTGACAATAGGCGAACTTGCTTGCGCGGATCGAAAATTTATTCGGAGTCAGCTCGGTAAAAATGGTGACACACTCTGGTGTTATGCCAACGGCCTGGATGAGACTCCCGTATGTGGTCCGAGTGTGCCGAGAAAGTCACTCGGACACGGGACGACATTGCCCGCCGACGCCGTTTCAATGGAGCAGCTCTGGCCCGTTCTCGAACGGCTTTCAGACAAAATTGCCTTCGGGCTTCAGGCGGAAGGTTTGACGGCTCGGTGTATTCAGCTTTATGTGCGCGATAATGCCCTTATGTTTCATCATTATCAGCACAGGCTTTCCTTTGGAATCAGTGCGAGCCGCATGATTGCCGAATATGGCCTGATGATGCTTTCCCAGCATTACGACTGGGTTCGTCCGGTTCGCGCGGTTGGACTTTGTATGGTTGAGCTTGAGGATGAGCGCGAGTGCCGTCAGCTTCCACTGTTTGAGGAAAGAGATCAGTATCTTCGCAATCGTCGCGAGGCGGAAATGGATGGCGTTCTTCGAGGCGTGCAGGAACGATTCGGGGAACGGACGATATTTCGAGGCGGTCGTGAAGCCGTGGTTGAATGGTGTCATCCGCCCGGTCGATAATTTTCTCAAATTTTGTGGATTTAAGAATGGCAAAAGGCTGTTAGAAATATTAGGCAGCTTCCAAACGAAAGCTGTTTGAGTCAATTCCTTTATTTGGGAGGTCCAATGAGTACATACGAGCCAATAGACAGCGTGGAACGGCTTGAATCCGCGCTTTTGCGGGTGAAAAAAGCGCAGGTGCAATTTTCATCCTATACGCAGCAGCAGGTGGATGCCATTTTTCTGGCGGCCGCGACAGCTGCAAATCAGGCCAGAGTTGAACTGGCCAAACTGGCGGTCGAAGAGACCGGCATGGGCGTTGTTGAAGACAAGGTCATCAAAAATCATTTCGCCTCGGAATATATTTATAATGCTTATCGCGATACACAGACGTGCGGCGTGATTGATGAAGATGCGGTGTCCGGGATAAAGAAGATTGCGGAACCGATTGGGATTATTGCAGCGGTCATACCGACGACAAATCCGACTTCGACGGCCATATTTAAGACGCTTCTGGCGCTCAAGACGCGTAACGGTATTATCATCAGCCCGCATCCCCGCGCGAAAAAGTCGACGGCAGAGGCGGCGCGAATCGTTCTTGAAGCGGCAGTAAAGGCGGGCGCGCCGGAGGGAATTATCGCCTGGATCGATGCACCGTCTCTCGAAATGACCAATCTTCTGATGCGCGAAGCGGATATTATTCTGGCAACAGGTGGTCCCGGAATGGTTAAAGCCGCCTATTCGAGCGGCAAGCCGGCTATCGGCGTCGGTGCAGGAAACACGCCCGCAATTATCGATGTTTCCGCAGATATTCAGCTTGCCGTCAGTTCGATTATTCATTCCAAAACGTTTGACAACGGAATGATCTGTGCCTCTGAACAGTCTGTGATCGTTTTGAATGATGTGTATGATCGCGTCAGAGAGGAATTTGTCAGTCGCGGTTGTTACCTTCTGAGTGCGGAAGAAACGGAAAAGGTACGCAAAACTATCATCATAAATGGCGGCCTGAATGCCAGAATTGTTGGACAGACGGCCGTTAAAATCGCCGCTTTAGCCGGCGTTACGGTCCCGGAATATGCAAAAATTCTTATCGGTGAGGTTGAAACTGTCGAATTAAGCGAAGAGTTTGCACATGAAAAGTTGTCCCCTGTACTGGCCATGTACCGCGCATCCGATTTTGAAGATGCCCTGTGCAAAGCCGAACAGCTGATTGCTGACGGAGGATATGGCCATACATCTGCGATTTATTTGAATGAGCGCACAGCAACGGCGAAATTGAATAACTTCGCATCCCGAATGAAGACGTGTCGAATCCTGGTCAATACGCCGTCATCGCACGGCGGAATCGGTGATTTGTACAATTTCCGGCTTGCGCCGTCTCTCACGCTTGGTTGTGGCTCGTGGGGCGGAAACAGCGTTTCAGAAAATGTCGGCGTTAAGCATCTCATCAACATCAAAACCGTGGCAGAAAGGAGAGAAAATATGCTCTGGTTCCGTGCACCGGAAAAAATCTATCTCAAAAAGGGCTGTCTCGGGACGGCGCTTGATGAGCTCAAAACTGTGATGGGAAAGAAAAAGGCGTTTATTGTGACGGACAGTTTTCTGTATCAGAACGGATATACGAAGTCGATTGCATTGAAGCTGGATGCGCTTGGAATTGAGCATGCGACCTTTTTTGACGTCGAGCCGGATCCAACGCTTGCCTGTGCAAAGGCTGGCGCGGCTCAGATGCGGCTGTTTAATCCAGATGTCATCATCGCATTTGGCGGCGGTTCTGCGATGGATGCTGGAAAGATTATGTGGGTTCTCTACGAACATCCCGAGGTCGATTTCAGCGATATGGCAATGAGATTCAGTGATATCCGGAAACGCATTTATACATTTCCGAAAATGGGAGAAAAAGCCTATTTCATTGCTATTCCGACGTCTGCCGGAACGGGTTCGGAAGTGACGCCGTTTGCCGTAATAACCGATGAGGCGACGGGGGTAAAATATCCGCTTGCGGATTACGAGCTTCTTCCGGATATGGCAATTGTGGATGCCGATTTTCACATGACGGCACCGCGAGGTCTGACCGCAGCCTCCGGAATCGATGCCGTGACACATGCCCTGGAAGCTTATGCCTCGATGATGGCAACGGATTACACGGATGGCCTGGCACTTCGCGCCCTGAAGATTATTTTCGCTTATCTGCCGAGAGCGTATGACAATGGCGCGAACGATCCTGTGGCTCGCGAAAAAATGGCAAATGCTGCAACGATGGCCGGCATGGCTTTCGCCAATGCATTCCTCGGAGTATGCCACTCCATGGCTCATAAATTAGGGGCTTATCATCACATCGCACACGGTATCGCCAATGCTCTTATGATTGACGAGGTTCTGCGTTTTAATGCAGCTTCGGTTCCTGCCAAAATGGGGACGTTTTCTCAATATGCCTATCCCCATACATGTGAACGATATGCTGAAATCGCCGATTTTCTTGGCCTTGGCGGCACAACAGATGGGGAAAAACTAGAATGTCTCATTGACGCGATTGATTGTTTAAAACAGAAAATAGGCATTCGTCCGACAATACGAGATTATGTGCCTGATGAAGCTGTTTTCCTTTCGCGTCTCGATGAAATGTCTGAAAACGCGTTTGATGATCAGTGCACCGGCGCCAATCCTCGCTATCCTTTGATTTCTGAAATCAAACAGATGTACTTAAATGCTTATTACGGAACAAAAGGAGAATATAAATGACGACACTCAATCAGGTCATTGCAGTCAGAAATCGCAAAACCGTATATCGCGATGGAGAACGATGCATCAAACTATTTAATGAAGGCTATTGCAAAGCCGATATCTTGAACGAAGCATGCAATCAGGCCAGAATTGAAGAAACAGGCATTCATGTTCCAAAGGTTCTCGAAGTCGCCATGATCGATGGCAAATGGGCCATTATTTCTGAATTTATACAAGGTCGGACTTTCGCAGATCTCATGTCGGAACATTCCGATGAAATCGATGCCTGTCTGGACAGATTCGTCGATATACAAAAGAGCATACTTTCGCAGAAATGCCCCGGTTTGAACGAACTCAAGCACAAGATGAATCGTAAAATAAGTCAGGCTGATATCGATGCTACGACCCGGTATGAACTTCATACGCGTCTGCATGGCCTGACGCAGGAGGATTCGATTTGTCATGGGGATTTTAACCCGACAAACATCATCATTTCACAGGAAGGAACGCCATATATTCTGGACTGGTCTCATGTGACACAGGGACATCGGGCCGGAGATGCGGCGAGAACATATCTTCTTTTCAGACTTGCCGGTGAAGACATTGTGGCAGAAAAATATCTGAACCTGTTTTGCAAAAAAACGGATACAGCCCGGCAGATTGTGCAGAAATGGATGCCCATTGTGGCGACTTCTCAGTCTGTTAAAGGTCATGAAAAGGAGCGCGAATTCCTTCTTTCGTGGGCAAATGTTGTGGATTATGAGTAAACAATAAATAGAACTTGGACTGAAGCATGATGTGATATTTCACACAGCTTCAGTTCGTAAGTTTTCGTTGGTTTTGCAGCCGTGAAGATGAAATCGTTCACGAACACGGTTCATTCAGAGCATCTCAATACTTATTGTATTTTTTCCAGAAACGTTCATTTTTGTCGTTGATTGGCTGCCCCAGTGTCATGATGAGGAAGTTTCTGGCGAGTTTTGTGTACCATTCATCACCGCAAATTTTGAGACCTTCAAGGCCTCCGTTTTTTGCTCCCGAATAGATGCCAACCCAGGAACGAGGAAATTCATCAAGGCACATGCCATATTCACGGCCAAGCTGATTGAGGCCACGAAGATGAAAATCGGAAGGCGACATGACGCTGACGAGCGCCGTAAACGGATCGAGATGCCGTTCCATAAAAAGCCAGTATGCGGTCACAGCACCGGTTCTGTCGGCGCCGTGGAGACAGTGTAGATAAAGCGAATTTGGCTTTGCATTTCGCATAATCTCCATGATGTCTTCGATGTGAAGAAGGCGCGTGCGCAAAGGAAAACTGTGCAGTTCAATGCCAAGCTTTTTTGCTTTTTTCTGAACTTCGGGGGGGAGTTTGTGAAGGCTGACAATTGTTGTAATGCCCAGACATTTGAATTCATCAAGGTCTTGTTCGCTGGGCATGGCACCGACATAAAATGTGTCGACATTTCTAAAATTGCGAGGCAGGGCCTGAACATTCTGAACATTCAGCATGAACATGCTAATAAAAATAAAAATGGTTGTTGTCAGACATTTTCGCATTTCAGTCCCCCAATACACGTACATGATATTTCTTAACAAAATCGTCTTAAAATCAAACAATTTTTTAAATTTTTTAGATGCCATGTTGCTAGCTCAGTTAGGGAACCTTGCTGGGGCCTTATCCCCAGCTTTCCACATTTCTGCCTTAAAATTGTGTTTTATTCAGAAGTTCCTTAGGGGGAATTCACAAATTAATTGAAGTATGGACTGTGATTGGCGAAAACAGGATTATTTCGCAAATATTAAGCAGAAATTGCCAAGAGCCGGTGCGCAAATGAAATGTTACCTTAAATTTTCAATCGCCATAATGGAGAGGGGGGACGTCACGTAGTGACAAAGAAATGAGGCTGGCTCGGTGAAGTTCATTTCATATTGCGAACTGAGGAATCGGGGCAGAGCCCTGGCTGTTCTGAAACAAAAAAATCGACAATGAAACTGTAACAAATGATTCTCGATGGCATCATATATAGTGCAGAGTAATAGGGCTCTGCATGATAGGAGGTGATGCAGGCAGGTTGAAATATGCTTTGGGTGACCAAAAAACTGAATTTGACAGGTTCATTGACGGCATTCTCTCAGATGCTGTCATGAAATGCGTGAGATTCAGATTGAATTGGAGCCGCCACATAACGCAAACGTAACGACTTGATAATCTTGACGAAGAACATTGAGTATGGCCCGTTTACGGCACCAGGCGCATTGAGAGTACGCGGCTTCGGTTCAGGTGATTTTTTCAAAGAGGAAAAAGTTGCAGCCGGAGAAGTGTATTTTGTGCGCGAGGCGCGTCAGAAAACGGGCTGGCGGCGGTGGCGGGTATGGAGGGCCCTGAAGTTCACAATAAAGTGTAACTTGTTGAATTTATTTGATAAAATAAACAATAAAATAAACGATAAACAGTTCCGTTCGGTAAACGTTCTGAAGGCGTGGCGGGAGCTGCACAGGGTGGATGTGTCATGGCTGCACGCGTCGGGTGTGGATGTTACGTAAAATCGAGTAGGAGGCTAACCATTATTTGGTTAGCCGACCTCTCACACCACCGTGCGTACCGTTCAGTACACGGCGGTTCTTTTGCTATGCTTTAACAGCCTTATAGCGTGATAGTAATGAAACAAAACCATTTCTTTC